>QIKC01000017.1 GCA_003232855.1 Verrucomicrobiales bacterium | reverse complement strand
AAACCAGCAAAATTCATGGAGGCGTTCAAAGAGAGCCCCCTCCGCGATGATGTGCAGGCGATCATCGACGGTTTGCTCGCCGAAAAAATGCAAGTCAAAGCCGGCGGCATCAAAATCGACGACAAGTGGATCGATCCCGAAACAGCGGCCAAAGACCCCTACAACCACGCCGCCCGCGTCCTGCTAGCCCACCTCAAAGTAGATTTGGCCAAACGCGACCTCGCCGCCGCCCTAGCGAAATTCACCCGCCTCAGCAAAGATTACACCTACTCCACAGCGTTCGTCGATTCCCTGCCCCTAGCGCAGTCCGCCATCACAAACTACGCCGACAAACTCAACGGCATGCAGAGCCTGCACGCTTCCCTAATCGAACAGCGCAAGACGAACCTGATGCGCTCGGATCCAGACGAACGCCAACGTACCGAGCAGGCATTCGACGAACTAACAGGCGCCTTCAAACAAAGGCGCCAAGATGCGGACGACGCAGGTACCCTCTGGCTCCCCGTCAGCAAATGGGATCTCGATAGCATCACCACCGCCATCCGCGTCACCGAATCCGAATCCGTCAACATCGGCAAATTCAACGCCACCAAGATCAGAACCGCCGCCAATCTGCTCGCCAACGCCTTCCAAAGCTACTCGGCGAGGAAACTCCCCCAAGCCGCTGCCCAGCTCACCCTAGCCACAGCCGCCGGGGCTGGCGGCGACGTCACCGAACAACTCGCCGCGGACATCAGCAGCGCCAGAGAAGCGGCAGACGCCGCCGCGATGACAACCGCCGCCAACACCACAGCCAACACGCCACCCGCGCCCGATACCCCCACGCTCCCCGATACCCACACACTGCCCGACACCGCCGAGGAAAAACCCGTAGCAAAAAGCTCGGACACTCCCATGGAGACACCCGACGAAATGCCAGCCAAGACCGCCGACGAACACAGCGTCACGGAAGAAAAGGACGGCATCAGTTTGCAAAAAATCATCATGATCGTCGCCGGCATCATGCTGGTAGTGACCCTAGTGGCCAAAATTTTCATTAAGTCCGACGACAAGGACGACGACTAATCACCACGATGCCCAATCCCAGAACGGCCTGTCAGAAGCGCGATACCGCCGAGACCAAAATCGCCATCGAACTCGATATCGATGGCAGCGGCGCCTCCACCATCGCCACCGGCATCCCCTTCTTCGACCACATGCTAACGCTGTTCTCGCGGCACAGCCTGTGCGATCTCAAGATCGAAGCCGACGGCGATATCGAAGTCGATTTTCACCACACCGTCGAAGACGTCGGCATCGTGCTCGGCTCCTGTTTCAAAGAGGCGCTCGGCGACAAGCGCGGCATCTCCCGCTACGGCTGGGCGCTACTGCCCATGGACGAGACCCTCAGCCGCGTCGCCCTCGATTTCAGCGGCCGTCCGTTCCTCGAATTCCGCGCCCCCGAAGGCATCCCCAGCATCCGCGACTTCTCCTTCAGCCTAGTCGAAGAGTTCCTCCGCGGCTTCTCTAACAACGCCATGGCCAACATTCACGTCGAGGTGCTCTACGGTCGCGACGCCCACCACATGTCCGAATCCATCTTCAAAGGCCTAGCCAAAGCCGTCGACCTAGCCGCCCGCCACGACCCACGCGTCGTAGGCATCCCCAGCACTAAGGAGACCTTGGTTGATTAGGAGATTGGATGATTTGGTAAAACCCAATCATCCAATCATCCAATCATCCAATCATCCAATCAACCAATGCCCACAGGCATCATCGATTACGGCGCGGGCAACGTGCGCAGCGTTTGCAACACCCTCGACGCCATCGGCGCGGAGAGGAAGATGGTGAGTTCCCCCAAGGATCTCGAAGGCATCGATTCGCTCATCTTCCCCGGCGTCGGCGCCTTCGGTGATTGTTCGCGCAACCTGACCGCCAGCGGCCTGATGGATCCACTGCGCGACTGGATCGCTGCGGATCGGCCCTTCCTCGGCATCTGCATCGGCTTCCAGATGTTGTTCGAAGGCAGCACCGAATGCCCGGGAGTGCCCGGGCTCGGCTCACTGCCCGGCACCGTCGTCCGCTTCCCCGACGAACCCGGCCTCAAAGTGCCGCACATGGGCTGGAACCGGCTCGAACTCGCCAACCCCGCCGACCCCGCCTGGGACGGGCTCGGCGACGCCCCCTATTTCTACTTCGTTCACTCCTACTTCCCCGAGCCCGCAGATCCTGCCCTCATCGCATCGACCACACCCTACGGGCACCGCTTCGCCTCCAGCGTCCGTCGTGGCAGGCTCCTCGCCACCCAGTTTCACCCGGAAAAAAGTCAGAAGGCCGGCGCTCGCTTGATCGGTAACTTCCTCAAAGAGAACCGATCGGAGTAACCGCAAAGAGGCGCAAGATACTCAAAAATTTTGCACCGAGCTCTACTGACTGACGCGCATCGGCATCAGGACGTAGAGGAACGATCCCTCGGTCTTGATGACACCGGGGCTCGCCTCGTCGATGAGATCGAGATAGACTTCGTCGGTGTCCAAGTTGCGCAGCGGTGCCATCAGGAAATCCGGATTGAAGGCGATCGAAAAATGCGGCCCTTTGTAGACCACCTGCATCACCTCGCTGGCCTCGCCGACGTCCGGCGAGTTCGCCGTCACTTCGATCTGATCCTCGCCAAAGATGAACTTCACCGAGTTCGACTTGTCACTGGCCAGCAGCGACACGCGGTTGACGGTGGCGAGGAAGGTCTCGCGCTCGAGCACGATACGCTCCTTTGCCTCCTCGGGGATCACCTGCCGGTAATTCGGGTAGTTGCCTTCGATCAGTTTGCTCACCAACAAATTGTCGTTCAACTCGAAGGCCACCTGCGAATCGCTGATCGAAATTTTCACCTCGCCCTCGTCGCCAAGCAGGCGCTGCAGCTCGGTGACCGCCTTGGTGGGGATGATGACTTCGGTCTCCTGGCTCTCCGGGAATTCGATGTCGTGCTCCACCATCGCTAGGCGGCGTCCGTCGGTCGCCACCATCGTCAGCGTGCCGCCTTTGAAGGCACAAAAGATGCCGTTGAGCACGTAACGCGTCTCGTCGGTCGAAATCGAATGGGCGGTGATGGTCAGCGCGTCCTTGAGCACCTTCTGTTCCATCTTGTATTCTTTGGCGTCGTCAAAGGTCGCCAGCGGCGGGAACTCGTCTTTCGCCAAGCCGAGGATCTTGAAAAAACTCGGGCCACTGCGAATCGACGCGATGTCCTTCGAGTCGATTTCGACGCTCACCTCATTGGAGGGCAGCTCGCGGACGATGCTCGCCAAACGCCGCGCCGGCACCGTCGTGGAACCCGGCTGGCTCACTTTCGCCTTCACTGTCCCGGTGACGCCGACATCGAGGTCGGTAGTGGTCAGGCGCAGGGAGTCCCCCTCCGCCTCGATCAGCACGTTCGACAGAATAGGCAGGGTCGACCGCGTACTCACCACGTGTTGAACCTGTTGCAGACCTTCGAGGAAAGCCTCTTTTGTGATGGTAAATTTCATGATGGCTCAATCGGGATCCCGCAGGCTCCGGGGACGTCCCCCGAGACCGTTAAGAACACCTAAATAATGGCTGCGATATTGCACCGGAATCGCCTAGCTGTCTAATACAAAGTCTGCCCGGGACTGGGCGGAAACCCCATCTGCCCCGCATCATACGCTGGAGAGCCGGGTACCCAGCAGGCTCACTCTCTGACGAATCTCCTTCGATTCCTCCATTCGCTTCTCCACCTTTCGCACCGCGTGGATCACCGTGCCGTGATCGCGCCCGAACGCGCGCCCGATTTCGACCAGCGAGTGATCAGTCATCGTCCGCGAGAGGAACATCGCCACCTGCCTAGCAAAGGCGATATCCGCCTTGCGCCCGCGCGCGGTCATATCGGCCAGCCGCACGTCGAAGTGTACCGCCACCTCCTTCTGGATCGCCGGGATGGTGACCCTCCGCCGCCCCTCTTCACGCAGGATGTCCTTCAGCAAGCCCTCGATCACCTCATCGGTAAGCGCCTTGCCGCTGAGCGACGAGTAACTGGCCAGCCGCATCATCGCCCCCTCCAAACGCCGCACACTCTTGCGAATGCGATCGGCGAGGAATTCGACGATGCGATCCTCCAACGTCACGTCCCACTGCTGCATCTTCTTGCGCAAAATCGCCAAGCGAGTCTCGACGTCGGGCAGTTGCAGCCCGGCGGTCAGTCCCCATTCGCAACGCGACACGATGCGCTCTTCGAGGTCGGCGATCTCGCTCACCGGCCGATCGCTCGTCACCACGATCTGGCGGCTGAAGGTGTGGAAGAATTCCTCCTGCGATTTTTCCTTGCCAGCTAGAAAATGAATGTCGTCCACCAACAGCATGTCGGCCTTGCGGTACTTATTGCGGAATTTGCTCAGGGTGCTGTTTTGCAATGCCTCGATGAACTCGTTAGTGAATTGCTCACAAGTCATATAGACCACCTTCGCCTTCGGGTTTTCGGTCAAATGCCGGTAACCGATCGCGTGCAGCAGATGCGTTTTCCCCAGTCCGGGGCCGCCCCAGATGAATAGCGGATTGTAGCCTTCAGAGCGCTCGCTGGCCACTGCTCGCGAGGCCGCACACGCATATTCGTTGTTCGAGCCAACCACGAAATCCTCGAAGCGGTGGTGCCGGTTGAGCCCGACCCGCTTGATCACCTTATCGAGGCTCGTCGATGACTCTAGGCTGAGAACCTGCCGCACCGGCGGAGTCGCCATGCCGCGCGCCGCAGCGCGAACATCCCCGCCGCCGGTCTCCTCGCTAGCGGACGTCTCTGCACTTTCATCGTCTCCCTCGTCTTCGTCGATGGCTGGCACCGCGCCACTAACACACTCATATTGTACTTTACGCGGTTCCCCGAGCACCGAGGTCACCGCGTGATTGAGGATGGCGATGTAGTTCGAATCGATCCACAGGCCGTAGATGTGGTTGGGCACCAGAACCAAGAGCCGATCCTCGTCGGCATCCTTGAGCTGCGTTGATGAGAACCAGCGTCGAAAAGTATCCGGGCTCACCTGCTCCCGAACCTTCGCGCAAATCTCCTTCCAGATGGCGTTGAGTTG
>QIKC01000373.1 GCA_003232855.1 Verrucomicrobiales bacterium | reverse complement strand
TGGAGCAGCCCCGCCGAGATCACGACTCGCGCGGGCGTGCGCAGGAGGGGGTCGAGTTCTGCTAACTGGCCGAAATACTCGTTGTCCATCGAGACATGGAACGACGATGACGACGATGATCGTAATATCGAACCGCTCGATTTCCCCCGCGAGGCGGATTGGATCCTCAGCGGTCGTTACATGTACGATCGCGCCCTCATGCGCAACCCATTCATCTACGAGATAAGCAGGCAGGTAGGCCGTTATGCCGCGCGCACCCGTTTTGTCGAAGTCTACAACGACGTGAACGGCGGGGCGCTCGACGACAGCGACTACTTCGGCGTCTACTCGCTAATCGAGAAGCTCGAGGCGGACCCGAACCGGATCGATGTGGCACGTCTTATGACATGGGAGAACGCCGAACCGGAAGTGAGCGGTGGCTATGTTTTCAGGAAAGACCGCAACGACGCCGGCGGGCCACCGACTTACTCGGTCGACGGCATGGGGGCTCTCATCCCGACCGATCCAGGGGGTGAGGATGTTACGGCGCCCCAGACGGACTGGATCGAAGATTTTCTCGACGGGGTCGATGCGGCCGTGAGCAACGCCCCCAGCGGCGACCACCCGGTGTCGGGGCTCCCTCTGGGTGATTTCTTGGACGTCGACTCGTTCATCGACCACCACTGGCTGAATACGCTGGCGATGAACGTCGACTGGGGGCGACTCAGCGCCTATTTTTACAAGGATCGCAACGACATCGTCAACGCCGGGCCGATCTGGGACTTCGATCGCACCATGGGCTCCGAGGACGGTCGCGATGACGTGCCGCAGGCATGGGACGGCAGCGGGGATGCTAGTAGAACTTGGAACGATTTCCGTTTCTCGTGGTTTGGTGACTTGTTAGGCCCCACATCGACTCCCGCTGCAGCGCACTACATCGACATCAGACAGCGGCATACCGACCGCTGGTTCGAGCTGCGTCAGGGGGTCTTTTCCACCATCCACATGCATGCGCTTATCGACAGCATGGCTGCGGAAATCGAGGAGGCGCAAGTCAGGAATTTTGCCAGGTGGACGGGGGTTCCTGCGAACGGCGGTAATTTCGCACAGCCGGGTCTCAGCGGTTGGGAATCGGAGATTTCCCAGCTCAAGGGTTGGTTGAGCGCCCGCGTCGAATGGATCGACTCGCAGTACCTCGCGGGGCCTGCTTTCAGCGAGCCGGGTGGGGTGGTGCTCGACCCTTTCTCGCTGATCATCACCGCAACTGTGGGAACCGTCTGGTATACCACGGACGGCTCCGACCCACGCGCCCCGGGCGGCGAGATCGCAGCCGGGGCGACCGAGTATGATGGCACGCCGGTCGCCGTGGCTAGCACCCAAGTGATCACCGCCCGCGCCGTCGATGGCGGCGACTGGAGCGCGCCGACCGCAGCGGCCTACATCCTCTCCGACATGGCCGCCGATGCGAGCAAGCTCGCTATCGCTGAGATCATGTACCGGCCATCCTCCCCCAGCTTGGCCGAGGATGCGCAGGGGTTTACCGATCGCGACGATTTCGAGTATATCGAAGTGGTGAACATCGACGCCTCCGATGTCTCGCTGCTCGGTGTGCAGTTTGACATCGGGATCATCTTCGACTTCGACGTCGGCGCGATCACCGCCCTCGCGCCCGGCGAGCGGGTGCTGGTGGTGAAGAACAGAGCGGCTTTCGAATTTCGCTACGGGACCACTTTCGCCGACCGGATCGCCGGCGAGTTCCAAAACGACACCGGCTTGAGCAACGGTGGCGAGCAGTTGCGCATCAGCATCCCAGCGGGCAGCGGCACCATCCGCGATTTCACCTACAACGACAAAACCCCGTGGCCCGAGGCGGCGGATGGCGACGGTTTCAGCCTAGTTTTGATTGCTCCAGAATCGGATCCCGATCACGGGGTCGCCGCCAACTGGAGGAGCAGCGTCGCGGCAGGGGGGACGCCCGGGTCGACCGACGCCGTTTCTTACGCAGCATGGGCGGCAGGCTTTGGCGATCCTGCTCCCGGTTCCGACGGCGACGCGGACGGACGCGAGGCGTTTAGGGAGTACGGGGATGGCACCGACCCGGGAGCCGCCGACACCGTGCCAGGATTGATGGAGGTCGGTTCGCAACTGATCCAAGTCGGCGGGCAGGTCGATGTTTACCTTACCCTCGCCGTGCGCAAGAACCTCGCCGCCGACGAGCTGTTGGTGACCCCGCAATCATCGACCGATTTCGTGGTCTGGACGGACGCCTCCGCCGACCTGATCCTCGTCGAAGAGACCAATCACGGCGACGGCACCGCGACCTTGCTCTACCGCAGCGCCCTGCCGATCGACCAACTGCCTGCGGAAACTTACTTCTTGCGCACGATGTCGAGTTTGCGATGACTTTCGAAAACTCGCGGTAATCGCGCAGCGTCGAGTGACAACGAGGGAAGTCGCAGGTCACCTGACCCGCGGCGGGTAGCGGGGAGTTGCCAAGACCGGTCGAACGGCAGCGGTGGGGCGCAAGGGGTTAGCGCGCAAATGGTGTGTCTCTATTGATTTGCTTTGCGCCGCCCTGTAGCTGGGGGCGTTGACCCCGGCGGGTGCGGTGTGGAGTTGCCAAAACGGATCGCACTACAAGGCGGTGCTCGTCGAGGCGAGCGGCTGCGGCGACTACTCCCGCACCGTGCTCGACGACATTCACCTCAACCCGGGTGCGCGCTGGGCTGGTGCAGGCAGGCGGTCGGCGATGACTGCACGGAAGGGGCACCTGCGGTAGATCTTGGCGAAGATTAATTCAATAATATCTGACTGACCCCTTTTTTGACCCCTTTTTCGCTTCACTCAATCACTACGCGCGCCTGTGGACTTCCAAACCGATTCTCTATCGAAATTTTAATAGGATGAAATTTCCATGTTTCATCGTTAAGCACTTCGCAAGTAAGAATATATTCGCCAATACCTTTGAAATAGAACCGCTCATCCTTCCCGTCAAAATGTATAAAAATAGCGCCTCCCACTTGTGCTCCATTTTTGAAAAAATACATCCCTTTCTTCTCCCGTTTTGGATAGTTGTATTTTATTGCTCCCGATGGAGCCCTATCAATTAAATACGGTCGAAATCCATGAGTCATCGGCCTAGAAACGCTCTCGCCCAATTTCGTAAGAGTAACAACAAATTCATGCCTGCGAAGCAACGAATCCCATTCATGAATATCCGCACCAGATGTGTTCGTGACCAAAAATTCCGCATGAACACCGGCATTAGGGGTGATGGCAACCGAAACCTCAGTTTTGCATTGTTTAAGTAATTTTTTATCGTCTTCCAATTCCTTCCCAAAGACAAGGAACGAAATCACTAACAACCCACAAATACCCAACACGCAGCATTTATAATTCATAAAAATTCCTAATCCGTATCAGTGATTTTCGACGTTGGGCCAAGGACGATGATTTTTGTCCTCCATTGCAAAACACTGCCATCAGCCTTGCATTGTTTTCTCCACGTAACTTGATAAACAAGATTTCGATTAATCACGATCGTCATGTCGTCCGGCGTCAAGGGTTCATCATGAGTAGGCTTCGGAAATTTCCCCGGATCAGGATTTGGTGCGATAGGTAATCCCCCATTACCGTCGCCGGGCTCTGGATTTACTGTTGGCTCGCTATGCCCCCAATGAGTGTGAATGTCACCGATAGCATTTGGCGGGCGTGGTGTCGGATCTATCGAAGAATCAGAATTAGGATTCCTTGGCCATCTCTCTATATCAAGTTTCCCATCTTTCGAAACAATCCATCCGCCTTCCTCATGACCGCTCATTGAGCCGTCATCAGAACTTCCCCACTGAGAATCTCGAATCATCTGGCGGATTTTTGGTATTAACGAACTGATATCAGCCTTTCCAGGGTACGTGTTTTTCCAACTCGTTCGCTCTCGAGCCATTCGATCCAACGGATTTTCCCCCTTGTCGTCCAATCCGAGATAATCCCACTTATTCACCCCATCGTTGCCCACGAACCCATACAGGTTCAGCCCTCCACGTTCCTCAATCGGATCCCTGTTTAGCCAATAAGGCACACCCGATGAGGTTTCCGACCTGGTCGTAGTTTTTTCTAGGTGCTGCTCAACGACTTGCGGGTCGATTTTCCAAGCGCGCTTTATCTCGTCCTCAAAAAATCCCCAGACGCGGTTTTTTGGCCGCGTTGCGCTCGCCTCGGGCGCGGTTCTCCGCGCCGGTTGTGTCGTTGCCAAGTGCATTTCCTTGCACTGAGTATAGCGACTTTGGCGGCTAAGGGAAGAGTGCTTTTCGGTGTCTCGACTTTTGGGTCGTTTGGGTCGATCACGGTGGTTTTGTCGTGATTCGTGGCACGATTCAACCTTGATCGACCTCTTTGTCGAGACCG
Organism: Verrucomicrobiales bacterium; assembly: GCA_003232855.1. GTDB lineage: Bacteria > Verrucomicrobiota > Verrucomicrobiia > Verrucomicrobiales > DEV007 > SZUA-55. Next base: position 34 of record QIKC01000373.1, on the reverse strand, counting down.
AGCTACTCGCCTTTATCGCGTTTGGGTGTCTTCT
>QIKC01000085.1 GCA_003232855.1 Verrucomicrobiales bacterium | reverse complement strand
GATGCCGACCTTACGCAGCGTGCGGATCACCACATCGGTGCAGACGCCGGTGTCGGCGGGCACGTCGCCGCCTGGGTAATCCATCGCCACATAGGCGGGATCGTAGCGCACTTCTGATTTCGGTCGCTGCAGGGCAGCGCTTTCCACCTTCGCGGCGAAGGCCGATTTTGGCGCGGCGGGTTTCTGCGCCTGCCCGCAGGAAATCAGGGCGAGCAGAGCGATGGAGGCGGGGAGCAAAGGTGGGTAAAAACGCATTGGAGAGGAATACGCGACGCGCGTGCCGGATCTTTCAGGGGACATCCGAAGGTGCTGTTCGCCGAAATCACCCGCCTATGCAAATTTCCAAAAACCACTTTTTTGTCACAGCTGTGACAAAAAAGTGGTTTTGGGGTCACGCGGTAGCGGCTTGGGAGAGAGCGGGAGGGTGGGTTTTTAAGTGTCGGCCCGCTTGAGATTTTCGGAAGGGCTCTACAGGCAGCAGTGTTTGTATTTTTTCCCGCTGCCGCAGGAGCAAGGGGCGTTGCGGGGGATTTTCGGCAGCAGGCGGATGATGTTCGATAGCTCTGCGGCTCCCCCCAGTTCCCGAACGAGGCGGTAGTGTTTTTTGAAATTACCGATCCATTTCTTATTCATCAGCATTTTGAGCAAGTCTAGGATGCCCTCCCTAGAGACGAGATCCGGGCTCGTAATATCGACGCTGATCCCGCTCATTTCTTTCGCGAGATTCTTCAGTTCGGCGCTTACATCCCGTCCCATCCACTTGATGTAAAATTTGGGTCGCTCCCAACCAAAGTTGATGACGGAGACGACCTTATCATTGTGGAAGACTTGGATCATGGTCTTCCGGCAGTCGCAGAGGGGGTCGGTGCAGTAGGTATCGACAAAGGCGTATTTCCCGTCCGGAAGGTTTGGGAAGTCAGCGATGGTGATTACTCGCAGTTCGAGTTCGGGGCCGAGAAGCTCCCCGGCGGAGACGAAAGATGAGGGCATGGGCAGGTGTGATTAGGTAGTCGCCGAGAGGGCGGCCAAAAGGGCGACGCATTGATCTTTTGTTAGGGTTTTGAGGTGTTCGAGCAACGGTTGCGCACCGGCAGGCAGGAAGCTGTGGTGGGGTTCGGTTTCGAGTTGGCCGATCTCCGTGGCGGGGGTAGTGAAGTTTTCGACCGCGGTGGCGGCGGCGGTCGCGAGGGCGGCGGCGCGGAGGTGCTCGGGGGCCATGGCGTGCAGGCCGGCGTCGATGAGCACGGTGGCGGCTTTGAGCTGCTCCGCCTTGCGCGCGGTGAAGGCATCTAACTGGGCGCGCTGTTCGGGGCTGAGCGTGGGCTTGCTGGCGGTGGGCTGGCCGGTGGCGAGCAGGTTGCGGCGGGCGCGGGTGTTGGTCTGCATCAGGCCGGCGCGCTGGAGCTGGAGGAAGGATTCGTGCGTCGCCGCGTCGATGACGACGATGTTCTCGGAGATCCAGTCGGGCGTGTCGCGGTGCTGCGGGTAGCAGTGGTCACAGGCGGCGGCGACTTGTTTGGTGACGGTCGGGCTGTGGGCTTTGACGACGATGTAGAGTTTGCTGACGCCGCCTTCGCCGATGAAGTGTTCTTCGCAGTGCAGCAGGTTCCCGGCGAGGTGTTCCCGTAGATGTTCTGCAAGAGTTAGGGCGGGATCGACGGGGGCGATTTTGGAGCGCTTGGTGCTGGTGGTGGCGAGCTTCTTGCCGATCTCTAGGGTCTGTTGGAGGCGGGCGAGGAAGGACTGGCCGCCTTTTTTGAGTTTGATTTCGGTGAGGTCGCCAGTGCCGTCGAGCACGCCGTCGGCGAGCCCCTGTTTCATGGCGAGGGTGCCGAGCATGGCGTGCTCGATGGTGCCCTCGGCGATGAGGTTGATGACTTGCACGGGGCGGGTTTGGCCTTTGCGCCAGGCGCGGGCGATGCGCTGTTCGAGCTTTGCGGGATTCCACGGCAGATCGACGTTGATGACGACGGAGGCATTCTGCAGATTGAGTCCGGAGCCGCCGGATTCGGTGGCGAGGAAGACGCGGCAGTCGGGATCTTCTTTGAAGGCGCGGATTTCGACGCGGCGCTTTTTCTGCGGCACGCTGCCGGTGTGCCAGGCGAAGCCGATTTTCTGTTCGCGCAGGTGGTCGCGGATCAAGGTGAGCATGCCGATCCATTCGGAGAAGACGATGATCTTGGTCTCTGGGTCTTGCAGAGCCTCTTCGAAGATGATTTTCAACTCGTCGAGCTTGGGGGAGACGCGGGTCTCTTTGTCGAGGATGAATTGAGTGTCGCAGAGCATGCGCATGCAGCCGAGGGCACCCATCAAGCGCTGGTGCTCCTCCAGCCGAAGGGCTCGCTTTTTGGCAATGTTGGCGAGGCGGTTAACGGTCTCGCAGTGCGAGAGGTAGTCGGATTCTTGACCTTCTGTTAGCGTGACGAAGCGGTTCTCGTCGCTGCGGTCGGGGAGTTCGGTCTCGACGTCGGCCTTGCGGCGGCGCAGCAGGATGGGCGCGACTTTTTCTCTGAGTTTATCGAGGTTGCAGTAGCCCTCGGGCTTGCCGCGCTCTTCGTCGAGGATGTAGTATTCGCGGTTGAAGCGGAACAGGGCGCCGAAGATGGAGGGGTCGAGGAATTCGACGATGGAGTAGAGTTCGTCGATGCGGTTTTCGATGGGGGTGCCGGTGAGCACGAAGGCGTAGCGGCCGGTGAGGCGCTTGATGGCGCGGGCGGTGAGGGAGGCCCAGTTTTTGATGCGTTGCGCTTCGTCGAGGATGACAATGTCGGGGCGCAGGGCGGCGTTGATGTCGAGTGAGTCGGAGCGCACCTGCTCGTAGTTGACGATGGTGAAGAAGGCGGCGGGGTTCTCGTAAACGTGGGTGCGTTGGCTGCGGTTGCCATAGACGACCTCGCAGCTCAGGGTGGTGAATTTTTCGATCTGCTCTTCCCATTCGGCCTTGAGTGAGGCGGGGGCGACGATGAGGCAGCGCTCGGCCTTGCCCATGCGATGGAGGAGGGAGGCGGCGGCGATGCCTTGGACCGTTTTGCCGAGTCCCATCTCGTCGGCCACCATGGCGCGCTCTTTGAAGGCGAGGTGGAGCATGCCCTCGCGCTGGTAGGGGAAGAGTGGCAGGAGGGTTTCGTGCTGCGGGTATTCGCCGGAGTGGACCTTTTGCTGGTAGTCGCGCTGGAGTTTGGCGCGCTCTTCCTCGTGCCCGCGTTTCTCCAACCAAGGGGAAACCTGGCGGGAGACGCGCACGCCTTCGGTGGCGCAGGCTGCGGCGGTGGCGACGAGCTTGGCGGGCGGGCAGTCGGGCTTGCGCGCTCCGTCGGAATCGACGCAGAGGCGCAGCTTGCGCGGGATGGTCACGGTGCCGGTGCCGTGCAGGTGGAGATTGTTTTGGTGGACAGTTAGTGTAGCGGATTCGGGGCCGTTTTTCCAGGCCTGACGATAGAGGCGTGGGAAACGTTTCTGCAAATGGTAGAGTACGGCCTCGGTGTGTTTACAGGTGCCGAGTCCGCAGGTGGCGAAGTCGGGGGAGGTGGAGTGGAAGAGGCGCTGCTGGAGGTCGATGATCTCGACGTGGTAGGTGCGTCCGCTGTCGCTGGAGGTGACTTCGAAATCGGAGTGAATTTTTTCTTCTGGGGTGAGGTTGCGGATAGCCGGCGGGGTCTCCAAGGCGCGGATCTGGCGGCGGGCGAGCTCTTGCGCGTCGGTGGAGCGCCAGTCCTGCTGCGCGGGGAGGGACACCTTCAGGTCGGCGATCTGCTGTTCGAGCGGGCTGATTTTCGGCTTTGGGGACTTGCGTGGTGGCATGGTCGGGGGGCGGGTGAAGCGTTTGTTAGCGAAACGGATTGTTGACGGTGACGCCACGGATGCTCTGGCCGTGGTTGAGATCCTCCGAGAGCAGTTCAGACACGATGGCGGTGGCGGCGGCGGCTATGATGAGGCCGTCCCAAAAGGAGATTTGGTTGAGGATGCTACAATCGATCCCCTCTTCGATGATCTCCGGGGTGACTTGGACGGTGTCGAAAACTCGGAAGTCACGCAGGTGCTGCCGAGCAATCAGGGGAGCGACTCCAAGTTTGCGCGTCGCCGCAGAGTAGAATTCTTGGAGTACCTGAGTCGAGATGACCCCAGTGCGTCCCTTGGCGTGTTTGGCGATGAGTCTGAGTGCCGTATCTTGCTTGTCGGGGTTCGCTCTGTCGATGGAGTAGATGAGAACGTTGGTATCGATGAATACTCGTGAAGCCATGGGTTAAAATCGGTGTAGCTCCCGGCGTTCGATTTTCACCTTTTTGGAATCGCCGGTGGATTGTCGGAGTCGCTCGATCATGGCCTCGATCGAGGAATCGGTGTCGGAAACCGTCGCGTCAAGCAACTGCCGGACGAGCGCGTTTAAACTGGTGCCCCGAGAGCGAGCGTAGGTTCGTCCTCGCTTGAGGAG
>QIKC01000331.1 GCA_003232855.1 Verrucomicrobiales bacterium | reverse complement strand
CTGATCGCACCGTCGATTACCTCGTGGTTATCCACCGCGCCGTGCCAGCCTTCGAGGTCTTTGCCGTTGAATAGCGAGGTGAAACCGGCTTCGTCGTCACCGGCGGCACTCACTGGTTTTTCGGCGTTCTTTTTTGGAATTTCGCGAATGAAGACATCGCGCCAGCGGATCTCACCGCCGTGAGTTTGTAGCTGGATCGGCCCTTTTTCGTAGATGGGATTTTTGCGATCGAAGTAGTTCTCCATCACGGCGGCATCGACCACTTTTTCGCCGTTTAAAATGACGGTGACTTTGTTGCCGATCATGAGGATGCGGAAGCTATTCCACTCGCCGAAAGGCTTGTCCATGTGCTTGGATGGGTCTTTTCCGGGTGTGCCCGGGCTGTTGTTCCAGAGGCCGCCGGAACCTTTTTCGGCGCCGTGCTCCCATTTTCCTCCCGCTTCGGTGCTGTCCCAGATTTGCACTTGTGGGGCGCCGCGCAGGTAGATGCCGCTGTCTGCGCCGGCGACGGTTTTGTATTCGAGGAGTAGTTCGAAATCGCCGTAGTCCTTGTTGGTGGTCAGGTAGAGGCCTTCTCCGTCGTTGACCAGGATACCGTCTTCGACGCGCCAGTGTTTGCGGATGTCGCTGCGGGTTTTTTCTTTGTGGGCTGCGAGTTCCTCTGGGGACAGGTTCCAAAGTGTCTTTTTCGGATCTTCGGTGGCATGGCCGAACCAGCCTGCGAGGTCTTTGCCGTTGAACAGGGCGGTGAAACCTTCGGGCGGCGCTTTTTGCGCGGCGGCGGTGAAGGGGAGGAGGAGGCTCGCGGTGGCGAGGAGACTTAGGTAGCGCATGGTGGTTTTTGGATAGTGGATGGGTGGTTGTTCGAGGGCGCAAAATGCACTCGTTACGGTTGTCTCACAAGGCGGAATTGTGCGGTGAGATTCGGAAATTTTTGGAGAAAAGGATTTGTTCGCGAAGGGGGGATGTCTTCTTCATCTTTGTATGACTTATTTCCGTATGACCTCTAAGAGTAGGGCATGGCGTTAGATTTTGAAGAGCTCGATTATCAACAGACTCGCCTCGGCGAACTCATTTTGCGCCGTCGTCGGGTGCGATCCTTGGATAATCTCGAAGTTCACGAGGTGATCCTCGGCGACGCGTTTTTGATGTCGAGCCTGTTTACTGCGGTGGAGGTCGCGCTGGCCGATTTGGGCTTGGCGGCGCTTGGCGCTCGGCGGGATCTGGAGGTGGTGGTCGGTGGGCTTGGCTTGGGATATACCGCGCACGCTGCTTTGGGTAACGACGCGGTGAGTTCGCTACTGGTGGTTGATACGCTGGCCGAGGTGATCGGCTGGCACGAGCGCGGTTTGGTGCCGCTGGGCGCGGGGCTGCGGGACGATCCGCGCTGCCGCTTCATACACGGAGATTTTTTTGCTATGGCGGCGGATCTCGAGGACGGATTCGATCCGGAGCAGCCCGGGCGGCGCTTCGATGCGGTGTTGCTCGATATCGATCACACGCCGAGCAAGCTGTTGGACGATTCGCACGCGAATTTCTACAGCCCGCTTGGGCTGGCGGCGTTGGCAGGGCATTTGAAACCCGGTGGCGTCTTTGCGATGTGGTCGGACGACCCGCCGGAGGAGGCGTTTCTCAACGATCTTCGCGCCACTTTTTCCCGCGCTGAATCCCACATCGTCACTTTCGACAACCCGTTACAGGGCGGGGAGTCTGCGAGTACGGTGTATGTTTGTGGGGAGTTTTAAGCGGGTTTATTTCTATTAGCGCTCTAGATCCGCCACTTCGGCGTGGCGTGGGCAATCGATGAGGTGATCGTTGACCAGGCCGGCGGCTTGCATGTGTGCGTAGCAGACGGTGCTGCCGACGAACTTGCAACCGCGTCGTTTGAGTTCCTTGGCCAAGGCGTCGCTGGCGGGCGTGTTGGCGGGAACTTGATCGAGTCGGCGCCAGCGGTTGCGTACCACTTTGCCATCGACGAAGCCCCAAATGAAGGCGTCGAAGCTGCCGAACTCTTTCTGGATTTCGAGGAAGGCGTGCGCGTTGCCGCGGGCGGCGAACACTTTGAGTCGGTTGCGCACGATGCTGGGGTCTTCTAACAGTTTGTTTAATTTTGCATCGCTAAAGCGCGCGACTTTAGCTGGATCGAAGGCGGCGAAGGCCTTGCGATAGCCTTCGCGTTTGTTGAGGATGGTCTCCCAGCTGAGCCCGGCTTGTGCGCCCTCCAGGATGAGCATTTCGAAGTGCATCCTGTCGTCGTGCAGCGGCACGCCCCACTCCTCATCGTGATAGCGCAGGTAGAGCGCGTTTTTCGGGTTGGCCCAGGAGCAACGTTTCATGGAAACACGCTCATCCGGAGGGGACGATTTTGCAAGTGGCACCCGTGCCTTGTGGATCGCGCACGAGGGCAGTTCTTGAAACCTGCTGTAGGAATGAGGAGCAGATCGGGTTATGGGGTGGGGATGAAACTCGAACAGGGTCAACTTTGGAAATCGGAAAACGGCGACCTCTTGCGCATCGTTCGCTGGGAGCGGATGGAGATCGAATATAAGCGGTTCGCAGTCGGGCAGAGCATCGAGGACGCCACCGTCCACACGGTTACCAAAAAGGCTTTCTGTCGCCTGATCAAAGGCGCTGAGCTGCAGCCTCCTGAAGCCGCGTTGTAGAACGACGCCAAGGAAGGATAGGTTGCTGGACACTTGCGGAGCTTCTTTCCCCGCTGTCGCCGCCGATCCCAACGAAGTGAGGAGATCCCTAAATATTAGGGATTCTGGGTCGACAAGCCGCATTAAGTAGGGTTCCTTAGTCTACCCCCTATGTTTACGAACCCCCTCAGACCCAGCCTCTGGCTGGCCATTTGTGGAGTGTTGTTGCCTGTTTTCGAAGTACGCTCCGAAGAGGCCATACTCCAGTATTTCGGCACTAGCTGGAACGAAATCGAGCGCCGCATCCCAGAGGTCGCCGAAGCTGGCTACACTTCGCTATGGCTGCCGCCGCCGTTCAAAGGCGCCTCGGGCACCTATTCGGTCGGCTTTGACACCTTCGATCGCTTCGACTTGGGGGACAAAGACCAGATGGGCACCGTCCCGACCCGCTACGGGACGAAGGCTGACCTGCTCTCGCTAGTGCGCGTGGCACACCGGTTCGGCATCAAACTCTATTTCGACAACGTCATGGCGCACAACGGCGGGCCGCTGGACTCCGTCACTGAACCGGGCGAGCTCTTCCCCAGCCTGCCGGGTTTCTCTCCGTCCGATTTTCACCTCGTGCGTGAAGCGTCCGGTAGATGGCGTAAAGCGGCCGATTTTCCCGACTGGACCAACGAGTGGGAGGTTCTCAATCGCAATCCCTTCGGCTGGGATATCGCGCATGAAGATCCCAACGTCAGTTTCGACGCGTTCGGCACTACCGAGGGGATCACCGGCGCTAAGTGGCACGGCATCCGCCACCCCGGTATGACGCAATACTACCTCGACACCGACTTGCAGGTGGCGTCCGATTTCTTCGGAAACCCGGTTTACACTTTCGCTGACAAAGAACCCTATCAAGACGTCGGATACGGTGTAGACAACACCGGCGTTGGCAATGACCGCTTCGATTGGGACGACAGCGACCTCAATGGCCAACACGATGTTGGCGAGGCCTCCGAGCCGTTCACCGACACCGGCCTCGAACCCAGTAACCCCGCCCGCCAGAACGCCGCGTGGGGATTTGGTGACGGCATCTACAACATGGGCGATCCCCGTGACGAGGACGTCAATGGTATGCTGCTGCGTCAGGTGCGTTGGTTCATGGACGTCGTCAACGCCGACGGCCTGCGGCTAGATGCCGTCAAACACGTGCCGTCCTATTTCTTCGGCGAGCAAAACGGCGACGACAAGGATCAGTCCGGCGCTGGCTACGACGGCCAAGTGCAAGAGCAGTTCAACGTCAGCCGCGGCTTCACCGATTGGGGGAACCACCGCGATGGGGTCTTCCTCAACACTCTGACTCGCGACGACGCGCTGCTCTACGGCGAGCACCTCGGCTCGCCACCCGACCCCGCTTCCTACCACGCAGCCGGCATGCGCATCGCCAACGACGACTTCCTCAACCGCATCGGCGGATTCAATGGCATCGGTGGCGACCTGAGCGGTTACGACAGCCCCAACTACGGCGTTTATGGCGGGGTTGGCGACGGTGTGTCCTATCCGCTCTCACATGACAACAATTTCATGAACGCCTCGGTGCGCGGAGCAGCCTATTCTTATATGTTGACCCGTGATGGGCTGCCCATCATCTACACCGACGGCTACAACATCGCCGGCGCGCCCGACTACTTCCCGAAGCCCGCCTTCATCCCCTTCCTCGGCCAGTACGGGCAGAACTGGGTCACCGGGCCGCTCTCCGTGCGTCGCGACTTCGTCCGCGGCCAGCAATACGGGCGCTGGAGCGATCA
>QIKC01000018.1 GCA_003232855.1 Verrucomicrobiales bacterium | reverse complement strand
TCGAGGCCAGAGTTACTGGCTAGGTTTTCTCTGTCGGACTCTTTCATTCCTTATTCCAAGCCGGTTTATCCCGGCGCTTTCCCTGGCACTGATTTCTTTTATCTGAATGGTTACCAACATTTCACGATTTCTGTGCGGCAATCCGCCTCTTCAGGATGCCTCTGCGTGTTCAGAACCGGGAGAACTCAAGGTGCCTCGATCGTTCCAATACGTCGCATCACCTCGTCGGCGATTTTTTGATATTCCTCGCGCCCCTTGACCGCCAGATCCTGCTCGCTGAACTCGATCAGATCGCCGACGCAGAGGGTGATCCGCGTGCCCCACTTGGGCCGCTTCGCATCGCGAGGGAAGGCGTCGAAGGCGCCGAAGATGCGCATTGGCAACACTGGCACCCCGGCCTTGGCGATCACTAGGCCAACCCCGGCCTCCGCCACACCCAGATCACCGGTGCGCGTCCGGCTCCCCTCGGGAAAAATCAACACTGGCTTCCCCGCACGCAGCTCTTTGATAATTCGCTTTAAACTCGTAAAATCCGGTCGCCCCTGATCGATCGGCATGGCGTTCAGCCGGGGCAACACCCAGCCGATGAAGCCCTTCTTAAATAAGGTCTTGCGGGCGAGAAACGCGACCCTCTTCCGATAGGCCACACCGACGGCCGGCGGGTCAAAATAGCTCGCGTGATTACAGGCGATCAACACACCCCCGCTGCGGTGCGCGGCGCGGATTTTTTCCCTGCCCACCACCCGCAAACGGAATAGCAACCGGAACGATAGCCAGGCGATAAAGTATCCAATCCAATAGCACATCGTATGGTTAGTGAGGAACCTCCAAGCCCATCTCGTTGAGCCCGGCGACCACTGCCTCGACGACCTCACCAAGATTCATCTCCGAGGTGTCGATCACCAGAGCATCGTCCGCGACCACGAGGGGTGACGCCTTTCGCGTGCTGTCCGCTGCGTCGCGCCGGGCGAGATCATCGCGAATGCCCTCGCGCTGGCGGCGGGCGGCACGCACCTCGACAGAGGCATCGATATAGAACTTGAACGGGGTCTCTGGGAACACCACCGAACCGATATCGCGCCCCTCCATGACGATGTTCCCGATCTCGAGGTAATCACGCTGTTTGGCCACCAAAACCTCGCGCACCTTAGCGATCCGTGCGACCGCAGACACCCCGGCGTTGACCTCGGTTGTGATGAGCCCGGCACCCGGATCGACACCATCGACGCAGATGAGTGCCCGGCCGTCGAGCTCACTACAGGCGATGTCGATCTCCGCGAGATGGGCGACCACCGCCGCCTCGTCGTCCGGACAAATCCCCGCGCGCAAGACGCTCCACGCCAAGGCCCGATACATCGCCCCAGAATTGACGTGGATGAAGCCGAGCCGTCGCGACAGCTCGCGCGCGACGCTACTCTTTCCTGAGGCGGCGGGCCCGTCGATAGCGACGACTCGATGTGCATCGGCAGACATCGTCATCTCAGTCGCCGCCGTTCCCCTGCCCCTCGGAGCCATTCTTGGAAAAGTTTTCCGGAGCCGTCGTAATCACCGGTGTCGCCGCCATCTCACCCTTTGCTGGAGCCTTCTGTAAGGCTTTCAAATCGTCTTCGAATCCGGGGTAAGACACCGCGATGGCACCGGCGTCGGTGACTACCGTCTCGCCCTCGGCGAACAGGCCGGCGACCGCGAAGGCCATGGCGATGCGATGGTCGCCATAGCTGTCCACGCGCGCTCCTTGCAACGGTTTGCCACCACGGATGGTCATGCCATCGTAGGACTCCTCGACGTCGGCTCCCATCGCGCGCAAATTTGTGGCCACCGCGGCGATTCGGTCGGTCTCTTTGACACGCAGCTCGGCAGCGTCCCGGATCACCGTGGTGCCCTCGGCGAGCGCTGCGGCGACGGCCATGATCGGCAGCTCATCGATAATATTGGGGATGATATCGCCACCGATCTCGATCCCCTTCAAACCCCGCCCGTGAACGGTGATATTTCCCCTCGCCTCACCGCCGCCATCAGTCTTCACCGAATCCGCGATGTGCGCGCCCATCTGCGCCAGCACGTGCAGGATACCGCTGCGAGTCGGGTTCAGGCCGACATCCGTAATCGTCAGGTGGCAACCGGGAAAGGCCGCTGCGGCCACCGCCCAGAAGGCGGCGCTAGAAATGTCGCCGGGCACTGTAAAGTCGCGCGACTCCAATTTCTGCCCGCCATACACCGTGATTTCGTTTCCGCGGGTCAAGGTCTTCACTTGGAAAAACTCCAGCATGCGCTCGGTGTGATCGCGGGTCGTCAGCGGCTGCACCACCGTCGTCTTGCCGCTGGCGAACAGACCCGCCAACAGAATGGCGCTCTTGACCTGCGCGCTCGCCACCGGTAACTCATAACGCGTCCCCTCCAGACCACCGCCCCTGATCTCCAGCGGACAGCAGTTCTCTGCTCCAGCGGCGCTGATCCGGCAACCCATCGCTGTGAGCGGCTCGACCACCCGACCCATCGGGCGGCGGGAGAGCGAGTCGTCGCCAACCAAGCGCGAGGCAAAAGCTTGCCCTGCGAGAACGCCCGCCATCAGGCGCATGGTGGTTCCCGAATTTCCGCAATCGATTTCACCGCTCGGGGCGTCCAACGCCATTCCTCGCCCGTGAACCAGCAGCCGCTGCGGACCGATTGCCGATTCTTCGAGCACGTCGATTTTCACCCCGAGCGCACGCATCGCGGCGACCGTCGCCAGGCAGTCCTCGCTCGGCAAGAAACCCGTAATTTCGCAAGGCCCATTGGCCAGCGACGCCAGCATGACGGCCCGGTGCGAGATACTCTTATCACCGGGCACAGAGATCTCGCCGCCGAAACGTTTCGCTTTGCGCACGTGGAGTTCGCTAGACATATTTACTTTGTTTTATTGATCAGTTCACCCTGCCCCGCCCCTCTCGTCAACCTTCGTCAACCGGTGGGTAAAGCGCTGCCCGCCGGGATCTGGCCACATCGAGGAAACGATGTAACCCTTCATTGTCCATGTCGCGCAAGTTCGCAAGCACTTCGCCCAATTCTTCGATATAATCCTGCAATGCCGCCGCCACCTCGTGCCGATTTTCGCTGAGAATCTCGGCCCACATGTCGGCTGGCCCGGCAGCGACGCGAGTGGTATCTCTAAAGCCTGGACCCGCCAGCGATGACGCCCCAGACGAACCCGCGAGCGAGGCGGACACCAGAGCCGAGGCGGCCAAGTGCGGAAGATGGCTCACCCGCGCCACCCGCCTGTCGTGATCTGCCGCGCTCATCTCAATCGGGCGGCAGCCCAAACGACGCCAAAAATCAGCCACGCCAGTAACTGCCGCTGAGTTGCTACTGTCGCCGGGGGTGATCGCGCAGGGGGCGCCGACGAAAAGGTCGGCGCGCGCATGGCGAAATCCGGTGCGATCCGAACCGGCCATCGGATGCGCTCCCACAAAGGCGATGTCCCCGCGCCCACACTCCGCCACGGCGGCGTCGCCAGCGGCCACGGCCGCCGTTTTCACGCTGCACAAATCCGTGACCCAGGCGCCCTCTGCCAAGCCTGGCAACACCTGCGCCAACAGCTCCGGCATCGCTCCGACCGGGGTCGCCAACACCACGAGGTCAGCCCCTTCTACGACCTCTAACAGCTGATCGCTCACCCGTTCTGCCACCCCTCGATCGCGCAGTTCGGCGACCGCCTCGGGGCGGCGCGCCCAGATCGATACCTCATCGGCGACATCACGCTCGCGCGCGGCGAGAGCGACCGATCCACCGAGCAAGCCCGGACCTAAAATCGCTAGACGCCGCATGGGACGAATTCCAAAAAGATGGCCAGTGGCCAGCAACGAGCCGGTGCGGCGATCAAGGAACCTTGAAAATGTTTTGAGTGTACGGGCAACGCACCTCTGCCCCCGGCGGGTAACCTGACACATCCACCTCTTTCCCCTTGGCGAAGGGGCTATAGACGTGACCGAATTTGCCGGGCACTGGATTGGCAAATGGCGTGCTAGCCGCTACCGGCGGCTTCGATGCAGGAACCTTCGGATCGACGGCGGTCGTCGTGGTGCCATCGACGGCAGCCTCATCTACCGGGGCGCCATCAGCAGAATCTAAAATTTGGGTGCCCCCGGCGAGCACGTCATCCGGCTCGCCCTCATCCTGTCCCGCAGCGGCAGTCTGTGTTCGGGAAGCCGCTTTCTTCTTACTCCGATTCCCCCGGTAGCCGTAGCGGGATTCGCCCCCTCCTCCACGCGGATTTTCCTCCAATCGGAACACCGTCCTGTTCTGGTCGCGAGAACCCAAGGTCTCACAACCCACCAATAGGGATCCTGCAAGCGCCGGGAGAACGAGTAGAGCTATTTTTTTCATCGCTTCGATCAGTGTGGTTGAATCCGGTGACTATAGGGGATTTAAGAGACTCGTAAAGAAAACTAAGGCAAAAATTACAACG
>QIKC01000297.1 GCA_003232855.1 Verrucomicrobiales bacterium | reverse complement strand
GCTTGCGCTGGTCAATGTTCACCCCGGCGGCAGCGGCGCTGCGCGTGACGTGGTTCTCGATCTCGGTGGCGGCCGCTTCCTCGCTGAGGTAACGCGGTTGGAGTTTCGTCAACCAACTGCGACGCGCGTCCCACGTCTCCCGGGTCAGCAACAGGCCTTCATAGTCGGCGATTTTTTTGCGGTGCTCGATAATCGCCATTTTAGCGACATCCTTGCGCTCCCGAAAAACGTTGTCGCCGATCAGATTAATCACGACGAAAAGCGCCAATCCAAATAGGATCAGCAGGCGTTTTTCACTCTTTTTTAGTCCAGCCACGTCGGTTTTTAGGCATCCTTGAATTTATACACCCCTTGGATACGGAAGGAGGCGGTGCCGTCCTTGCGCTTGGTATCGATGGTTGGCCTCTGTAGCCAAACCCAATCGAAGTCCTTTAGTAAAGAATTTTTAAATAATTCGGTGCCAAATTTTCGCCCCGCGTTGGGATCTCGGCATTCGCCGATGATGAGAACGTCACCATTTTGGATGCTGAAGCTGCTGAAGCGCACGTCTTTGGCAGGAACCGAGGCGGTGCAGCGATGGAGAATCTCCGAAGGGTAGCGATCGCCGCTGGTCACCGGCCCCAGCGCCTCCCAACGCGTGCGGAAGGGGCGCATCCACTCGGCTTTGGACAAATCCTGGGAACGGGCGACGAGCTGGTGCTCTAGCTTCACCGTTTTAAAGTAATCAAAAAAGTACCAACCGAGCACGGCTAAGTAGCAGGCGGCGAGCGCCATGGCGATCGCGCGAAATTTCGACGCGCGTTTCTGAGCCATCCGCCGCACGGCGATCTCTACTGGCAGGAGGTTCGAGAGCTGCTGCGGCAAGACCGGGTCTGGTCGTGGCGTGACGATGGCGTCGAGACCGGTTTCGGCCTGTAAGAGGGCACCGGCGGCATCGTCGATCTCGTCGAACCAGAGGTGGATGCCCGCGGGTTCGCCGACCACCCCCTGCCCCTCCAGCCCGAGCAGCACGCATTTGATCTCCCGCACGGTATCGATGTCGAGTTCCTCTGCGGTCAACCCTTGGAAATACACCAACTGGCCGCCGCGGGTGAGCGCCATCACCAGTCGCCCCAACTCCTTCCAGATGATAATGTGGTTGCCCGGCAGCAGCAGGAAGCGCGGGCTGACGTCGAAGCCTCTGCATCCAGACTTCGGTAACGGGTGGACAAAGTTGGGGTTGATGACGGTGGCGAGCGCCAGATGGCGTTTGCCCGGCGCGCCCTCCAAGACATTCTCCAAGGTCGCCGCCGCCCCGTCGGCAGCACTAACAATACGATAATCTAACGCCACACCATCCCCGGGCTCAGGTTTGAGTCCTACCCTCTCCAACTGAATATCGACCAGGCTGTCGAGCATGGCTGGGTCATCCGTTCCCGCCCAGATCGGCACGGCGAAAACAGAGTGTACCGGGAACGCGTAGTTGCTGGCGACCTTGAAGCCGCCGCCCGTGGCTGCGGCGTCGATCGGGATCGTATCCGCCAGTTCGAAGCGCCCATCCTTCAGGCGCCACAGCTCCCAGCGATCCTCGCCGGGGAAGCAGATCGAGGTGTCTTTGTCCGTGGTCGCCATGGGTTAAAACGGCACCTCCTCCCTAGAAATCAGCGCCGGTCGGGTATTGCGGTTGCGCAAGACCACGACCAGCTTTCGGCGGTAGTCGCCATAGATTCCCGTGCTCTCAATACGCACCGTGCCACCATTCGTGGTGAAGCGGGGCGAGATGACCCCGCGCCGTTCGGGCGGCGACTGGATCTGCGAGAGCACTTCCTCGACGCTGGTGAACGGCAGGTCGTCCTCGGTATCTTTGATGCCATCTGGCCCGTCGCGTTGGAAGATAAAATCTTCGACCCACTCGACCTCGGTCTCCGCAGCGACCGCGATGAGTTCGGCGGAGGCCTCGTTGAGGTCGAGCGGCCCATCGCTGCGCACGGTAAAGTAGTTGCGCCAATTCGGCATGTAAGCGGCGACGACATCCATGCCGCGGACGAATTTCATCTCCTCGAGATCGTAAAAAGCCCGGTTGAAGGGGTAGTTTCCGGCGCCGAAGCCGTTGGCCTCGTACCAGCCCTCCTCCGCGCCCTCCGGCGCGGCGGTGGTGATCTCGTCGGCATCGACCCAATCGACCAGCGCGCTGGCCACCTCCTGCGCCTCGCTGAGATCCATACCCCAGACGTTGAACAGTCGTTCGATCAAGTCGCGGTCGCCACGCAACAGCGCGTGATTGATGTTCAACCAGCCCTCCTCGCTGCGAATTTTCACCAGAAAGCCCTCATTTTCGCCGAATTCGAAATACTTCAACAGGCCGGAATCGGTCACGGGGAACTGAGTGAGGATCGGGTCGAATTCCTCGACGGCCCCGTTGGCGGCGATCGCGATACCGGTTTCTGCGAGCTGCATGGCGCGGAAGGAGGCCTTTTCTGAGGCGACGACTTCCATGTCGGCGTGGACGACGAAAACGGTCGAAAACACGGCGAGCCCGAGCGCCGCCATCAGCCAGAAGACGGCGATCAGTACGGACGCAGAGCGCCCGCCGCGACGTCCGGGATGGCGCCGCAAATGCGATTTGGTCATGTTCACGTTTCGGGTGGGGCACGCTGGCGCACCCAGAGCCCACGATGGAAAGCCCGGCGGCGAATGCAACCCGATATGCGCGGATCCCGGCATTGTCTGCCGGGCGCAGGTCTGGGCTTCGCCTCTATGCAAATCGGGGTTCATTTGTTTTTGATCAATTGATGGGCTCGAGCGCCAATGGCGACGCCCTAGATAGGGCTAAGGGTTCGCTCCCGGGATACTCGGCACCACGCTCCCCGGTGTGCCGCCGTTCGCTGGTGGGCGCACCCCACTTCTCCTAGTCCTGCGGTTCCCGCCTTGGGAACCCCGCGCCACCGTCTCCGGATCGACTACCACCGGCAACCAAAACACTGCCCGTAGAGCTTCGGAACCGTCGTAAAATTCGATATTCATTTCCACCAGCGACGGCCGTTCATTCGGTCGCACCCAATCCTCCTCCCAACTCTCCTCCGGGTCACGGGCGCGAGCACGCGGGTTGAAAAACCGCCAGCGGACACTCTTCAGGCCATCCATCAAAACGATGCTCGCGCCGTCGTCGCCAGAGAACCCCCCGCCCTGCTCATGCGCATCCGCCTGCTCGGCATTTAGGTAGTGAATGCTGACCTGCGTGCCGCCGCGCGGGTCTTTATCCGAGACGATCAACACCCGCTTTGAGCCGGCGGCGACCCCAGCCCACGAAAACGCCAGCGGGTAGTCTTCGAGGACGATCTCCGAGCGCAACACCCCACCGTCCGCGGCGGGCGGCTCCATGCTAATGCGGGCATTGCCGGGCATGCTCTCGATATTACGCCGCATGACGCTGAAAAAACTGTGCAGGTGCATCTCGCCCTGCTGACGCCGGACGACATCGTCGCTGAGTTTCAAAGACG
Source organism: Verrucomicrobiales bacterium (assembly GCA_003232855.1). Classification (GTDB taxonomy): domain Bacteria; phylum Verrucomicrobiota; class Verrucomicrobiia; order Verrucomicrobiales; family DEV007; genus SZUA-55. Next base: position 3,960 of record QIKC01000297.1, on the reverse strand, counting down.
CTGCCGCCACCGAATAGATACCGGTCATCACTAGGCCGACAAGGCCCAGACCGATGATCACCTCCAACAGCGTGAACCCGCGCGCGGCGGCGGGCAGGCTATCGGGTGTTTTGATAGAGTGGTTCATAGCGTATCAACTCCACGAGGCGCTCCTGATCGCCGCCCGGACTGTCCCACTGAGCGCGAATCGCCACCCGGAACATTCCCTCCAGGGCGCGCCCGTCCATGTTCTCGAGTTCGAGTTCTTCGATCTCGCGGCTGTAGTAGACACCGTTCTCGTCCGTCATGATCGAGAAATCCCCGGGTTCGAGTTCGGCCACCTTACTGGCCTCCGTCAAAAAAGTTTCGAACATCCGCTGCAGGCGCATTTCGTCACCCGAACGCAGGGCGCCCAGGGCGATTTGTTGCAGGGCGGCAGTGAAGCCGACGGAGATCATCCCGAACAGAGCGACCGCGAGGATCACCTCTAACAAAATGAACGCCCCGCTCTGAGCCGGTTTTCTGTGGTTGTTAGAAATCATCGATATTCTCCGCGCCGAGCACCATGGACTGCTCCGCGATCTTGGCGGTTAGGGGGTTGAACTCCATCTCGATAACCCCCTCCGGGTGGTAGATGCGCACCGCCAGCGGTTCGCAAATTCCGCTCGGCTCGAACACCCACACGTCGCCCTCCGGGAGCCGGAAATGTTTTTCCCTCCAGCGCCGCACCTCCAGACGCATGTCCTCGTCGAGCTGGTAGCTGCGCAGCACCCCCCCGTCATCGTCATCGTCAGAACCCGAGAGGCCGTCGCCCTCCCTAACATTGGCCTCGCGCAGCACGAACCCATCCTGCATCAGGGCGATGGCGAAGGGGCGGCGATTATTGATCGCCAACCCCAGGCCACGGCGCGCGTAAGCTTTCAGCTCCGATGCCGGCTCGATCAGTCGCTTGCGCACCGATGCCGACGATCATGATCACCAGAGAGAAGCTCACCAACACCTCGATCAGGGTGAATCCCCCTGCGATGCGTCGCCTCCCCGCCCTCATGCCCGCGTGCGGCCGTGGTGCGGCCTGGTTGATAACTTTGAGGAATCAGAAAACACTACGGAGCCTCCTCCCAGTTACCCATGTCGTCCTCGGATCCCTCCTGCTGGTCGGGCCCCTTGGAAAAAATGTCCGGGCTGCTTTTGTCAGACTGCCTAGCCGGCGGGAAACGGTAACCGTATTCCTGTCCCCACGGATCGCGCATGATTCCTTTCAAATAGGGGCCTGCCCAGTTGCGGACGTTGCCCGGCTTGGTCAGCAGCGCGGCCAGCCCCTGGTCGGTGGTGGGGTAGCTACCGGCGGCGATACGGTAGTTGAGTAGGGCGGTTTCCAACGCTTGTAAGTCGCCTCTGACGCGGGTGGTCTCGCCCGTTTTCATGACGCCGGTCAGCTTATAGATACCCACGCCCAGCAACAGGGCGATGATCGCCAAGACGAGCATGATTTCGATCAAGGTGAAAGCGGCGGAGCGGCGACTGGCAGCGGTACGGATGGAGGTTTTCATCGATTTACGGAAAATGTTGTGACGAGGCGATATCTGTTAGACCACTGGGACGAAATTCTGTTCACCCCGCAGTCGGCAGGGCGGACAATAAACAGGGAATGCCGCGACAACACCAGAAAAATCGGGGGCGATGGGTTACCCGTAACGACCCCGGAGCCGGGTAGACAACCCGGCCTACACGTAGGACGGAGAGCTTCTCCGTCCTATTCCCCCGGCGTTAGCGATTGAGCCCACCGATGGTCTCGAAGATCACCGAGATCATCATGTACGCCATAATCCCCACCAGCACGGCCATGGTGACGACGATCACCGGTTGAATCAGCGCGCTGATTTTGTCGATGTCCTTGGAAAGCTGCTTGTCGTAGCGCGCGGCGGCTCGCTCCAGACTTTCGCCGATCTGCCCGGTCTGCTCGCCCACCGCCACCATATCGAGCAACAGCGGCGGGAAAAATCCGACGCGCTTCATGGTCTTGGTGAGCGACCCACCCTCGCCGACCTGATCGATGATCTGCACGATTTTATTCTTAAGGAACAGGTTGGGCGTCGCGTCGCGGCTGAGTTCCAAAGAACGCAGCAGGGTCATGCCGTTGCCGACGAGGTTGGCCAGCGTCTCTAGGAACTGCACGAAGAAACGCGCGCGCAGTACCTTGCCGATCAGCGGCAGCTTGAGCTTGGTCTCGTCCCACCACTCGCGATTCTGCTCAGCGGCAATATACGCACGGAAGGCGACGGTGCTGCCGACGACGAGCAGTAGAATAATCCACCACCAAGCTTTCAAAAAGTCGCTCATATCGAGCATGAACTGGCCGATGGCCGGCATCTCCGATTGCATCGATTTGAGCAACATGGTGAGCTTCGGGATAAGGAAGGTGACGAACAAGATCACCACGGCGGCGCCCGATCCGATGAGGAAGAAGGGATAGATCAACGCCATCAACACGCGGCTCTGCAAATCCTGAAGGGAGACGAGGTGCTTGGCCTGGCGACTGAGGATGGTGGCTAGGGCACCGCTGACCTCACCGGCATGGGCGAGGCTACAGTAGAGGTCGCCGAAGCTCGGGGAGGTCTTTCTCAAGGCGACGGAGAACGCGGCGCCGTCGCGAACTTCCTGGCGCAGGCGTTTGGTCACCAACTTGAGCATGCCGAGCTCCTCACGGTTTTCCATCACCCGCAGTGCCGGCTCCAGTTGCAGCCCGGCGTTGAGCAATTCCGAGAGCTCCTCGGTGAACATCACCACGTCTTTTTTCTTGAGCTTCACCGGGCCGCTCGACGCCTCGGCAGCGACCTCCTTCGCCTTGGCCTTCGCGGCGCTCTTGCCGCTACCTCCCTCGGTTTTGAGATCGAGCGTGACCGGTTGTAGCCCGCCGCGATCGAGTCGGGCGAAGGCCTCGGCGCGGTCGGCGGCCTCGAGTTCGCCGATAGAAATTCCACCGTCGGCTTTGAGGGCTTTGTAAACAAAAATGGGCACGGGGGGAGCGATGGGTAGCGGTTATTGATCCTCTTCAATCACCAGTTCGAAGGTGGTGGCGGCGAGTATCTCTTCCACTGTCGTATCACCACCGAGCACCTTTTCCCAACCGTAATCGCGCATGGTGACGAAGCCCTCCTCGATCGCCTTCGCCTTGATCTCCGCAGCGGTGGCGATGCGTATGATCAGTTCCTCGATGGCCGGAGTCACCAGCACCACCTCGTAGATCGCCAAGCGACCGAGGTAGCCGCTGTGGCGGCAGCGCTCGCAACCGCCCTCTGCAGCCATGTGGATACCTTTCCGGTCGCGAGCGACAAAGCCGATGTTGGCGAGGTAGTCGTCCGTATAGCTGGCCGGCACCTTGCACGCTGGGCAGAGTCGGCGAACCAGGCGTTGGGCCAAGAAGGCGCGCACCGATGCCGAGACCAAAAACGGCTCCACCCCCATATCGGTGAGACGCGAGATGCCGCCGATGGCGTCGTTGGTATGCAGCGTGCTGAATACGAGGTGCCCGGTGAGCGAGGCGCGCACCGCGATTTCCGCCGTCTCCAGGTCGCGCATCTCGCCGATCATGACGATGTCTGGGTCGCCACGTAAGATGCTGCGCAGCCCGCGCGCGAAGGTGAGGTCGATCTCCGGTTTGACCGCGATTTGCATCACCCCGTCCAGTTTGTTCTCGACCGGATCCTCGATGGTGACGATGCGCGTCTCGGCCTTGTTGAGATCGGAGAGGAACGTGTACAACGTCGTCGATTTACCCGAACCCGTCGGCCCGGTGATCAAGACGATACCGTTAGACATCGCCAACAACTGGTCGATGCGACCGCGCGTGTGCGCCGTCAACCCGAGCCGGTCGAGGTTAAATTTTTCCTGGTTCAACAGACGCAAACTAACACTTTCCCCCTCGACGGTCGGGATCGTGGCGACGCGGACGTCGATCTGTTGGCCTTCGAGCGACAAATT
>QIKC01000371.1 GCA_003232855.1 Verrucomicrobiales bacterium | reverse complement strand
ATCTACCGCGAGATCATGTCGGCGGCGCTCGCTTTGGAAGAAGATCTCAAAATCGCCTTTCTCGGGCCCGAGGGCACTTGGACGCATCAGGCGGCGCTCGCCAAATTCGGCCATAGCGTGGAGTATGTGGGACAGCCCGACCTGTCGGACGTGTTCGATCAGGTGGCGAGTAAGCGGGCGGACTACGGCGTGGTGCCGATCGAGGACTCCATCGAGGGAGCCGTCAATCACACGCTCGACTTGTTTGCGGATTCGCCGCTGAAGATCTGTGCACAGATCCTCTTACCGATCGAGAATTTGCTGATGGCCAACGGGCCGCGCGAGGAGATCAAAAAACTCTACTCGCATCCCCAGGTATTCAGCCAGTGCCGTGACTGGATCAACACGAGCCTCCCTTCGGTCGAGCTGGTCGAGGTGGCGAGCACTATCTGCGCCGCACACATCGCCTCTGAGGAATCGGGCGCGGCCGCGCTCGGCAGCAAACTAGTCGCCTCCCTCCACGGCCTGCGGATTCTCGAGTCTGCCGCCCAAAACCGTGCCACCAATACCTCCCGTTACCTCGTAATCAGCCACAACACGTGCCCGCCGACCGGAGATGATCAAACATCCATTCTCTGTTTTGGACACTTCTCCCTATCGGTATTGTTACGGAGTATTCAGTGGCTTCGCGATGACGATATTAGTATCTCCCAGCTCATCAGCAGGGCACACCCGTCGAAGGATGGCGACACGTCGCTACTGCTGGAAGTGGGGGCGCACGAGAGCGCACCGGCGGTCATCGAGGCCACTCGCGAACTTTCCAGTCACTGGAAAAGCGTGCGAATTCTCGGCAGCTATCCCCGCGTGAATGTTCAAAATTAACGTGGAACTCGTTGAAAAAGAACGAGTTTGAAGTAATCTGTGCCCCCGTGGCCTCGAAATATTTTGGAGCTGCGAGAAGCTTGCTTGCGTAGCGCGCGTTTTTCCGGCAATATCGTCCGCAAAGCACACCGTTTTTCGATGTCAGAAAGCTTATTATGTCCTTAGCAGAATCATCAGAGCCTCCCGTCGCCTACCTAGGGCCTGAGGGAACCTTCTCCCACTTCGTGACAAGAAATCGTTACAGTGGTCGCAGGCTTGTGCCGTTCTCATCCGTTGATGAGGTGTTCGATTTTGTCGAAAAAGAAAAGGAGAGCGAGGCGGTCGTCCCGATCGAAAATTCATCAGGTGGAATTATTACTCCCACCGTTGATCGCATTATCGCTGGCTCGAATGAGCTCTACATCCGCGAAGAATTATCGGTGAATGTTTGTCTAGCCCTGCTCGGACGTGACGGCGATAAAGTGGAAAAAATATTTTCTCACTTCGCACCACTCCACCACTGCGCCAGCTGGTTGAACGAGCATTATCCGCAGGCCGAACAAATTACAGCACCCAGCACTGTCGTGGCGGTTCAGAGGGCGGTCGGGGAGACGGGAGCCGCCGCTTTGGCGCCGCTTGAAAATTCGGAACGCTTCGATCTGGATGTCCTGCACTATCCAGTCGAGAGCCAGGTGGAGAATGTGACCCAGTTTTTCGTAATCGGTCATCAACGCGCTTCGACATCTAGCGATTCGATGAAAACGAGTCTGGTCGCGGAGCTAAAGGACGGGGCGGGCACGTTGTGTGGCTTTCTCAAGCCATTCAGCGACGCCGAAGTGAACCTCAAGCGGATCGAATCACGGCCGATCCTCGGCTCGCCGAACACCTATCGTTTTTTCGTCGAGATCGAAGGTTGCGCTTCGGAGCCCAAAGTTTCCGAGGCGATTGCCAGCGCCGGGCAGGCGGCCACTCGGCTTCGCAACGTCGGATCGTATCCGATCGGTGCTAAATATCAGTCTTAGGATTTACCGGCGCCTGGATCCTGCTTTTGAGGTGCCAGATTGTCCGCTAATTGGCGATTGGCCTTAAACTTTTCAGAGAACCTTTCGACTTGGCATGCCCTTTGGGCTCGGTTAATATACGCGCCCTTTTCGGGAAAATTTCGAATGAGCAACAGCAAAAAACAGCACCGTTTCGACTGCGACATCCCTAACGCGGGCTCGCTGCACCGCGTTGATAATGAACGCGATGCCTGCGGCGTCGGCTTCGTCGCCGCCGTCGATGGCACCCCCTCCCATAAAATCCTCCGCTACGGGCTCGACTCGGTCTGCAACGTCACCCACCGCGGCGCCGTCAATTCCGACGGCAAGACCGGCGACGGCGCCGGTGTCACCACTACCATCCCCTACAAAATCTTCCGCCGCTGGCTGGACGAGAACCGGGTGACGCTGGCGGACGACGCCGATCTCGGCATCGGCGTGGTGTTCCTGCCCGACGACGAAACGGGCGCGCTGAAGTGCAAAGTGCTGGTCGAGGGCGTGCTCAATAACCGCGGCTGCAAGACGCTCGGCTGGCGCCGAGTGCCGACCAATCCCAAAGAACTCGGCGACCAAGCGCGCGAGACCTTGCCACAAATTTTCCAAGTGTTAGTGCGACGCCCCGCCGGTGCCGACGACGGCGCCTACGAGCGCGCCCTCTATCTGGCGCGCAAGGAGATCACCGCCAAGGCCGAGGACGAAGATATCTCCGGCTTCTACATCCCCTCCCTCTCCGCGCGCACCCTCTCCTACAAAGCGCTCATCGTCGCCACCGCTCTGGAGAAGTTTTACAGCGACCTCACCGACCCCGATTACGAGTGCGGCATCTGCCTCTACCATCAGCGCTTCAGCACCAACACCTTTCCCACTTGGGCGCTCGGCCAGCCCTTCCGCATGCTCGCCCACAACGGCGAAATCAATACCGTGCGCGGCAACCGCAACTGGCTGCGCTCGCGCGAGTCCGGCTTCGAGCACGAGTTCTGGGGCGACGACGTCGATGCGCTCAGTCCGGTCACCGACGACCGCGATTCGGACTCTGCTAGTCTCGACAACGCGCTCGAACTACTCACTCTCTCCGGCCGCGACATCACCCACGCCATGGCGATGCTGATCCCCGCCGCTTGGCGTATCGACCCTAATACGAGCGAAGAAGAAAAGGCGTTCTATCAGTTTCACCGCTGCTTTGCCGAACCCTGGGACGGCCCGGCGGCGGTCGCCTTCACCGATGGCCGGAGCATCGGCGCCTGCCTCGATCGCAATGGCCTGCGCCCCGCCCGCTACAAACTCACCAAAGACGGCATCTTCACCGTCGGTTCCGAGGTCGGCGTCGTCGATATCAAGGACGACAACATCGTCGAAAAAGGCCGCCTCGCCCCCGGCGAGATGATCTGCGTCGATACCGTTGCCGGGAAGGTGCTCAAGAATTCCGAGATCAAATCCGCGCTGGCCGCCGCACATCCTTACGGCAAATGGTTGAAGGAAAATCGCGTCGAACTCTCGCAAGTGCGCGACTGCTCGCCGACCACGCCGAAGGAAGAACTCGATCCACTCACCGTTTCGCGGCGCCAGATCGCCGCCGGTTTCTCCAAAGAGGAGCTCGACATGGTGCTCGCCTCCTTCGTCGAAAACGGTATCGAGGCCACCTACTCGATGGGCGACGACATCCCGCTCGCCGTCCTCTCGCGCCGCCCGCGCTTGCTGCCGCATTACTTCAAACAGCTCTTCGCCCAAGTCACCAACCCACCCATCGACCCCATCCGCGAGCGACTGGTGATGACCCTCGGCGCCGGCTTTGGTGCCGAGCGCAACTACCTCAAAGCGACCCCGGAACACGCCCGCGTGCTCAACGTCGATAGCCCCATCCTGTTCCGCGCCGAACTCGACGCCGTGCAGAGCTTCGACGACTTCGCCTCGCGCTGCATCGACACCACTTGGGCCGTCGCCGACGGCAATGCCGGCCTGGTCGGCGCCGTGGATCGCATCTGTGCCGAAGCCGAGGCCGCCGTCGATTCCGGCGCGCAAATCCTCGTGCTCAGCGACCGCGGGGTCGATGCCGAGCACGTCGGCATCCCCGCCGTCATGGCCGTCGGCGCCGTTCATCACCACCTCAACCGCACCCGCAAACGCATGCTCTGTAGCATCGTCGCCGACACCGCCGAGGCGCGTTGCTCGCACAGCGTCGCCGTGCTCTTCGGATACGGCGCCACCGCCGTCTGCCCCTACCTCGGCTATCAGTCGATTGTGGGCTTGTTAGCAAACGACAAGAAAGGCCGCTTCGAGGGCATCGACTACATCGCCGCGGTGAAAAACTACCGCTCCGGGCTTGAGAAAGGCTTGCTCAAAATCATGTCAAAGATGGGCATCTCCGTGCTCAACAGCTACCAGGGCGCGCAGATCTTCGAGGCCGTCGGCGTCGGCTCTGCGGTGATCGACAAATGCTTCACCGGCACCCACTCGAAAATCGCCGGCATCGGCTTCTGGGAAATCGCCGCCGAGAGTCTGGCGCGCCACGCGGAGGCCTTCGGCGCCGCTGCACCGGAGACGGGCGGCATCAAACTCGACGACCCCGGCTACAACC
>QIKC01000174.1 GCA_003232855.1 Verrucomicrobiales bacterium | reverse complement strand
GGCATGCCCAGTCCTTGAGCGCTTCCGAGAAAGGTCTCCACCGTCGCCGTGACTTGGCCGCCGCCAAAACTTGCCATCGTCGAAAAATTTCCCGCAGCGAGAAATTCGAAATCGAAGAGCGTGCTGGAGGAGAAGGTGAAGGGATCACCCGTCTTGAGCGCAATGGTCGAAGTCGGAGGAAAGATGGGGAGCAAAGGCAGAGCCAAATCGGTGACGGCGATCTCGAATTGACCGAGGGCATTCTGCGAATAGACGCGGTAGCTACCCGGGCCGAAGTTCCCCCCGGCGCTCGAGGTAAGAAAGAGGTGCATTGTGCCCGCGATTTCCACCGGAACCACCGTCTCAAAACTCTGACCCGGAACGGTGGGAAGATCCTGAATCAGGCGGAGTCCGTCGGGGGGATTATATTCAAAAATCGACGCGCGCAGACCGTCCTGCGAAATAACAAGAAGCTGGTCGCGGACAGCAGCGGGCAAAATTTTCACCTCACCCACCAGAAAGCCCACCACGACCTCGTCATCAACCTCGGGAACGGAGGTCGCCGTGTTGAGACCCACCAGCTCTAGGGTGTCTAGTCCGGGAGCGAAATTGACGAAGTGGAGCCCGCTGGTCAGCCGGTCGGGCCACATGTCACGACTGGAAACGTAGCCGCGCTTCAAGGTGACATCACCCACCTTGTGGACGCCGCTCAATCCCCCCAGACCCTTCTCGATCCGATGGACAGCGAAGGCCTTCCCTTGGACGGTTCCCATGGTATGAAACGAGCCGTCCAAGTCCAGGGAGATGCTGACGCCGGGAAGTCCGGGCTCGTCGTCCGCCGTGTCCCAAGGCTCGTCGATCGGATTCGTCAATGTCGCGCGCAGGGGATCAAAGAGCCGGAACAGCGGGCTGTCCGTGGCCGCGATGGGCGCTAGGAGAGTCACCCGCGTCTGGCTGCGCCCGATAAGGACGCCGGGGACGGCATGAGCCAGCAGAGGCCCGGGGCCGACCTCGAACTCCTCCACGCGCAAGGGCGCGGTGCGGGAACTTTGTCCCCAGATGAGCGTGACCGAATTCTGGGAATAACTCGTCACGATGATATCTTCCCGGCCATCGCCATCGAGGTCGTGGCTCTCGATCGAAGAGGGTCTCACCACGCCTTCGACTTTCTGTTTGGTCAGGTAATCCCATCCCCGAACGGACACCTTGAGGTGCCCGTAACCCACCGCGAGCTCGCCGTTTTTCAAAATGATCACGTCCCAAAATCCGTCGCCATCGAAATCCGCGCTATGGAAAAGTTCCTGACTTCCGCTGGCATCTTCGAATCGAAATTCGTTACTACCTCCCCCGCCCTGAGCGCTGAGGGAGGCGGTGCCCAGAATGGAAATGAGGAAGATGGCGATGGGGCGAGCTACCGAGCGGGTAAAGATGTGGCCAAAGGCATGTGATCTTGCATTCATGAGTCGATGCGTGGGGTGGCGGAGTTTCGTTGGGAGCGCTGCTTGGTTGGAGGGGCTGATTTCTTATGGGCGTCTTTCTTGGTCGATGCCGTCGATCACTCGGAGGGAATCGTCACTACGTTGCTGCGGATGGTTTCCACTGGTTCGCGATCAGATCCGTGCCTGACAATGGAGCAGCTGTAAGTTCTCCCCTGGATCACGGGCTGTGGAATGAGCATCCAGATATGGTACTGCATCGCCCCGCCCGGCACCAGGATGTCGGCAGGATCGGGTTTCACGACGATCGATTTGTCGCTGATGAGAATCTGATCCGGTCCTGACGCGCTGGTGAGAAATTTCTGCACGTAGTGACTGACTTGGAGTTCTTTCCCGGAGGCGGTGGCGCCCTCCGGTCGGAGGTAAATGACGAAGTCCCGGGAATCATCGAGATACGCTTCGATCGACGAGCCCGGAATCACGGCGAATCCGCCGGTTCCCGTGGGGACAACCACACCGGCATCCCGGGGAATAGTCCCGATACGGACGCAGATCAGCTGCCTCTCGCTATCGAAGATCGCGCGCGCCAATCCGGCGGCCACGCCGGGCACCTCCCGCGCGGGCCAGGGCACCTTGGGACCGTTGAGGGGAGGCTCGATTTCCCAGTTAATTATATGTTCTTCGCTCCACAGCCCGAACTCGCGCTCGTCGATCGTCCCCGCCCCCACGGCGCGGACGCGAACGCGATAGGAGACGCCTTTGGAGAGGGCAAAGCGCTGAACGAACTGCGCGGTGTCGCCACCGTAGTCTGCCTCTAGGCGTGGGCCGTCGATCAGGGCACAGTTCACAAACTTGAGAACTCCATCGTCGAGAAATGCTTCCGTCACCGTGTTAGTGGCACCGACCGGAGCGGGACATATTTTCCACTCCAGTCGCTCCACCCCCTGGCGAGGACTGAAGGCGGACACATCCTGATCGCTCTCCCCCACCCGCTCGGAGCCGGAAATCGAGGGGCGCGGCAGTGGAACCTTGGCGGCGCGCTGCACGCAGCCCACCGGCACAATCGCGCTGGCGTTCCCGTCCTCATCGAAGAACTGGAGGAAGTAACAAATCAATCCCCCGCGAGCGGGAAAGTTGGCATCCTTGGCCACGGCGGCACCGCCTTCGTCAAACCCTCCGCCCGCAAATTTGGAGAGAATTCCCGTCAGGCCATTGCGTTTGTAGGCGTGCCAGGATTTGGCATCGGCGGTGGCCTGAAACTCGATGCAGACCGGGAGGAGTTCCCCGGTCTCTGGATCGAAGGGGTCGATGGGATCGGGACAGAGCGAGAGCGGCACCGTCCGGCAGTCGAGACTCGAACGCCACGTCAGGATGAGATTATCGAGCACGGCGGCATTGAATTCAAGGGAGAGCCACTCCTGCAACGAGCCGCCCGGGAGACGAAACTTCATCGGTTTCCCCGCAGTGGTGAAGAATCGCGCGCCTAACTCGACGTTTCCCTCGAGGCCGGCGATCTCGGCATCGACTTCCAGCTCGGTGGCGCCCGGCTCAAAGAAATGCGTACCGAAGGAGAGATTGTTCGTCATTTCGCGAAACTCCACCGAGCCAATTCTCAGGCCGGGGCGCAGAGCCTTGAGGGTGACACGTCCGTCGATCGCTCCCGTGGTCTCCACCAGAACATCGCTACCGGGATCACCGCCCAATTCGCAACAGGTCACCACGATCCGTCCCGAGGGTCGCCCCGCCACCCGGATAATGGGAAGAAAGGCCGGAGCCGAAGCGGTGACCCCGCTCAGGTTGCTGAAGCCGTTTTTCTTGCAGACGGCATTGTCCTCACAACGCAACCAAAAGTGCCAGGTCTCGCCCGGGGCGAGCTGCAGTTGGACGATAGGATCGCTGTCGGCAGGAAAGCGCATTTGAGCCTCTCCCGTGTTTTCGACCGTGGCGATGAGGTTGGCCGTCAGGGGATCCAACTCGTCGTTAGCCATGTCCTCCATTCCGGCGTCATGTTTGATCGAGGCGTAAACGTAGTAGCGCGCCACCTCCTCCACAGGCGCTCCCTGCCACTGGAGCTGAATGAAGGATCCGCCGGTTCCGTCTTCCTTATAGGTGTGAGCCCGCGAGGCGCGCAGCTTCGCCGGAACGGAGGGCGGCTTGCGATCACAGAAGGTGATCATGATGCCCTCGCTGGGATGCCCCGGCCGACAAAAATAATCCCCGGCACAAACCCAGTACATGAACTGCGCACCATCCTCCGGCTCCTCGCCCTGGGCGTAGTCATGCGTGAAGTAGGGTATGGCATCCGCCGGAATAGGAAATCCCACATCGACGTCGGGGAGGACGGGAAGATCGTTGACCTGCACGGCGAAGCCGCTGGCGAGTGCGTCGAGGAGCCTGGCCCTCGTGATGCTCGCAGGAGGATCGCCCCCGAACTCGTCGCGCCAGGCCTGCCGCTCGGCGCAGTAGATATTAAATCCCTGCCAGTGGAGCATCTTGCGGCGAAGAGCCTCCGGTTGAGTCCAAATCATCGAGGCTCGGAAATGATCTCTCGGGGCATCTCCAGAACGTTCTGTGAGATGGGTCGGTGCCGGCAGAAAATCCGGTGCCGTTCCCGTAGTGACACGACCGGCGACCTTTCCATCGCTCGCCGTTATTGGGTCGTAACGACGAACCTCAAAGGTCGAAATCGACGCTGCGGAGACTCGCGCGATGTAAGCTCGACCCATCGCCATGGCCGCGGGCAACTGTGTAGCGGCGAGCAGTTCCCGACGCTCGTCCGCACTGCCGTCCACTGATACCGCGAGGAGGGCACGGGCCAGCCGCAGCTCCAGCGACCCGTCCCCGGGCAGCGCCGCCGCCAGCTTGCTCAGGTCGTAACCCGCCTCTCTCGCCTCCTGAAGAATCGCCCCGAGTCCCACGACATCCGTCGTGGGACGCACCACGCCCAATAGGCTGTAGGGACCGGCAGCACTGGAGGCTCCCTGCTTGTGATAGATGGCGTGGGTATCGCCCACTACGGCACCGTCGATCGATTTCAGAAGAAGCAT
>QIKC01000320.1 GCA_003232855.1 Verrucomicrobiales bacterium | reverse complement strand
AATATTGAAGGTGCTTCTTCTTGTTATAAAGAAGCTATTAAACTTGATCCTAGTTATGATGAAGCGTATGAGAGCCTAACTCTGCTTAGGAGCTGTGACTAAATGACTTGATGGATTTGGATGATAAAAAAACAAAATAATGCTAGGTAATTTCGATGGTAATTCGAGCAATTTCTCGCCCCACCGCTGGCGCGAAACTCGCCCCTCCAACTGCTGCTGTTCGATCCGTATCCTTTGCAAGTACCTGGCACTGATTTTTGCTGATTTTTGATTGGAGGCCGGAAGTGGGGAAAATTGATGCAAAAATACCATCATGCCTTCGTTTTTTCCCACTGATGGGCTATTTCAATACGACCCAGCCTACAGCCAGCAGTGCTTCCACCTCGAACAGGCCGTCGCCCTCGGCCTTGATCTGTAGGGTCATGCGCTGGCGGAAGTTGCGCGTGGCCATGACTGCGGATTTTATTCGCTTTGCCAGATCGCTGCCCGTCGGGGCGTAGGCGTAGAGAGAGCCTTCGAAATCTGGCGTTCTCAATAGGAAGCAGACCCATCGTTCGGCATCGAGAAATCGTCCGCCGAAATGCTCTCCTGGGTGCACGAAGACGCGTGCCTCGCCCGCCGCCGTCAGGCCATTAACCAGATCGCTCCAAGGCGCCGAGGTGTAGCGCGCGTAGCCGTCCCAGTCCACCAATGGCCCCTTTCCCTCGTCCACTACGCTCAACATGCGGGACGAGCCGTCGGCGAATCGTGCGGCGAAGGAGGTCGTTTTTACCCCATTGATCACACTGTGCCCAAACTTCCGCAGATTTTCCACCGCCCCGCTGCGCGCTTGCTCCGGGTAGCGTTGCAGATGGCCGCGCACGATCTCCGGTGCTCTGACTAAGGTCAGTCGCTCCTCCACATCGCTCGCCGCCACAAACACCCGCGCTACCTTCGCCGCGCGATCTGCCGGAGACACGGAAGGCTCCGTCATCGTTACCGCTACTGCTACCGGAGGTTCCCTTTTGGTCGCCGCCATCCAGACGACAAGGCAGACAACGGCGGCGACGCCGATTCCTCCGCACGCAAGCAACCAGAGTGAATGTCCTCCCTTTGCCGGCGCGGCCGGTTCGTCCCAGCCCAAATCGACACCGTGCCGACGCCCTCGCTGCATCCCCTTGTTCTTATTGATCATATGCTGAGCGGGGAGACCTGATTTGCTGGTTTTTTGCCGTCTTCAAACAAGAGGATAAAGGGATAGAGAGGGGCTGCAACATCTGTTCTGTCATCGTGGCGTAAGTCTTGGTGGCGTTCTTCCCTGGAGCTTGCGCCGCTTGCTCCCCCGTCGTACACTGCATATGTGAGACGTGGATTTTGCCTTCTTTTTGCCGTGACTTTTCTGCCGCTGTTCGGCAGTTCGCTTGCGGGTGAAATCGTTGAGAAGACTTATTACAATTTCAAGGGCGATCCGGTGAAGGCCTACGTCTACGATGCGGGGAAAACGCGGCGCTCATACGACCGCCGGTCGAATCGGGTTTTTCGTTCCTCTGGATATGGCGGCTCTCGCTATTCGAGCCGTTGTTCTTATCGGCCCGCCGGCATGGGTCGCTATTCCCGTGCGGGGCGCGTGTTTTTTCATTCGCGGGGTAGGGGCAGCTCGGGGCGACTGGGCGCTGTCCGTCGACGTTAGGGCGATTTTTTGATATGGCAGGTGTGACACCTCAGCCGCCTCGGGCGGGGCGAAGGCCGCATACTCATCGTCAGCATGGGGTCGCTCGCGAGGATCCTTATTACTGGCTGCGTGAGCGTGAGGATCCGGAGGTTGTCGCCTATATCAAAGCGGAGAACGCCTATACAAAGGTGGCGATGGCGGGTTGCGAGGCTTTGCAGGAGACGTTGTTTGAGGAGATCAAGGGGCGCATCAAGCAGGATGACGATACTTATCCGGTGCGGTGGAAGAGCTTCCTCTATTATTCGCGCTTTGGGGAGGGATCGGAGTATCCGGTATTTTATCGACGGCGGGCGGCAGATGCGACGGAGGAGGTGATGCTGGATGTGCCGGCGATGGCGGCGGGACATGAATTTTACGATCTCGACGAGGGTGATATTAGTCCGAACGAGAATCTGTTGGCCTACGCATTTGATATCGAGGGGCGGGGGATTTGCACTTTGTGCATTAGGGATTTGGTTACGGGGAAAGACCTCGACGAGGTGATTACGGCTGTCGATGGTGGCCATGCTTGGTCTGCGGATAGTGCCACGTTGTTTTATTCGAAGCAGGATCCGCAGACGTTGCGCAGTCATCAGATATGGCGCCATCGGCTGGGGACGGCGGTGGCTACGGATGTGCTGGTGTATGAGGAGGGGGACGAGGCGTTCGAGACGGGTGTGTCGGGCAGTAAGTCGGGCGCGTACATTGTGATCGGGTCGAGTCAGACTCTGAGCGATGAGTTTCGGCTGCTGGACGCTTCGCGGCCGGAGGGGGAGTTTGCGGTGATGACGCCGCGACGGCGGGGTTTGGAATACGATATCGAACATTACCGCGAGGGTTTTTATATTCTCACCAATAAGGGGGCGCCGAATTTCCAACTGATGTGGGCGGCGCAGGGGGCGACGGCGGAAGAGGATTGGGAGGTGGTGGTGCCGGGGCGCGATGATGTGTTCCTTAGCGATTTCGAGATATTCGATGGCTTCGTGGTGACGGTGGAGCGCGAGGGTGGATTGGATAAGCTGAGGGTGCGGCCGATGGCGGGCGGCGGGGTGCATACGGTCGATTTCGGAGAACCTGCTTATTCGGTTTGGGCCGATGGCAACTTGCAGTTCGATAGCCGCTGGCTGCGGTTTGCTTTTCATTCGCCGAAGACGCCGCCGAGTCTTTACGAGGTCGATCTGCTGAGCGGCGAGAAACGCTTGCTCAAGCGGCAGCCAGTACTCGGCGGCTACGATTCGGATAATTATGCGACTGAGCGCATCGAGGTGGTGGCGAGGGATGGGCAGCGGGTGCCGCTGACTGTTATCTATCGCGTGGACAGGTTTGAGAAGGGGGCTGGGGCGCCATTGCTGTTGGAGGGGTACGGGGCGTATGGCATCAGTAGCCACGCTGGGTTCGATAGCACTCGTGTGAGTTTGTTAGATCGCGGGTTCGCCTGTGCCATCGCCCATGTGCGCGGTGGTCAGGAGTTGGGGCGGCGATGGTATGAGGACGGTAAGTTGTTGAAGAAGCGCAACACGTTCGACGATTTTATCGACTGTGCGGAATTCTTGCTAGCGGAGGGATACACGTCGCGCGCGGGTTTGTGTGCCAGTGGCGGCAGCGCTGGTGGACTGCTGATGGGGGTGGTGGCCAATGAGCGCCCGGATCTGTTCGCCGCGCTGGTCGCCGATGTGCCGTTCGTGGACGTGGTGACGACGATGTCCGACCGTGGTATTCCGTTGACCGAGGGCGAGTATGACGAGTGGGGAGACCCTGCCGATCGGGTATTTTTTGACTATATGTTAGCCTATTCGCCGTATGACAATGTGCGCGCGGGTGAATATCCGGCGATGCTGGTGGTGGCGGGATGGAATGATTCGCAGGTGCAGTACTGGGAACCGGCGAAATGGGTGGCGCGGCTTCGGCATCGGAAGACTGGCGATAGCACCCTGTTGCTAAGAACCGATATGGAGGCGGGGCACGGTGGCGCGTCGGGGCGTTTCGAGAGTTGCCGCGAGAGCGCCTTGGCGCAGGCTTTCCTGCTCCAGGCGGTGGGCGCGGCGCGCTAGCGGATGGCGCGCCAGTTGTCTTGGACGATTTCGAGGACTTCGATGTACTGGTGGCCGTCTTTGGTGCGGGTCCACTTTAGTTTCAAAACCGGGAAGTAGACGTGATCCCACTCGAATTTTCCTTCGGCGATCTTGGCTAGGGGCGAGGAGCTGTCGATAAAGGCATAGCCTTCGTAGCCCGGGATCGGTGGTTGCACGCGCAGGCAAATTTTCGACCCCAGATCGGGCACGTCGGTGCGGAAGTAGTGTGCTCTTTCGACGATGCAGTGGAAGCTGTCGGGCTCGTGGTGGTAGATGTTGATGAATTTGCCGAGGGCGTTGTCGTGGAAGTCGACAAAGGAGTTCCAATCCACTTTCATACCGTCGCTGGTCTCCTCTACTGATACCGGGAAACCGTCCTCGTGTTGGGCGGTGGTGATTTGGAAAATGTGGAACTCTCGGTCGCTGTTGGGGACGGTGCTGCTGAGTTTGAATTCGATCTCGGCGTTGTTGAGCTGCAGTGGGTGTCTATCGTAGTAGGATTTGGCCTCTGCGCGTATCGCGTCGGGTGTTTGAACGTGCCGCATGCGTTCTTCGAGGCTGTCGGCGGCGAGGAACGCATCGAGTGCTTTCCGCGCGGCTTCTGCTCCTTTGGCGTGATTTGCGTTGTTCGCTGAGCGGGGCGCTGGTTCCGGAGTCGTGGATGGCGCAGGGGTTTCCGGGGGGGCGGCGGTAAGGCTCGCCGGAGCGGCGGGTTGGGTGATG
>QIKC01000180.1 GCA_003232855.1 Verrucomicrobiales bacterium | reverse complement strand
TCCAAAGCGATCTCGATACAACGCAGGTAGTCGCCACGGCGGAACAGCTGCGCCATCAGCATGCTCTGCACCTCGGGCTCGAGTTCGTGTCCCGGGTAATCTTTGAGAAAGACCATGCCGTGATGCTGCGCCGAGTGCAGGTCGCCGAATGAAAACGCGCAACGCGTGGCGTGATAACGAATCTCTGGCGCGAGGGGGGTTTCGACTTTTTCCCCATCGACGGTATTGATGCTCTGAGCTGCCGGGTAGCGGCGGGTCATGTCATCATAAATCGCGTAGGCGGCGCGGAAGCTGCCGTTGTTTTCATAAATCTTGGCGAGCAACCGCAGGCCGGCGATATCCACGGTGGTCCCCTGATCGATGGTAGCCTGTAGTTTGTCGATCTCCGCCTGCACCTTGGCCTTAGCTCCATCGGTCTGGTAGAAGGCCTTTCGGTTTAACAATTCGCTGATCACGTCCTCGGTGCGCGGGGTGAGAGAAAAGAAACGCAGGGCGAGTGCGTTGAGTTTCATATCATCCTCCTCCTCCTCATCCTCACCGACGGCCTCCTGTGCCAGCCTCAGGAGGCTCCCGTTGAAACCGTATTTAAAACTGTCGGCGGCGGGGAAGCGCAGCGATGCATCGTTCTTGTCCATGAAGGAGATCGCCTCGACGAGCTTGGCTTTTTCGATCCACTGGCTGGCGAGGTCGAAGAACGCTCTCTGTAGATAGTATCTCTCCCGCAAGTTGATCTTGGCATAGGCGTCGTAAACCTTCTGCAAATACTCTGTGGCCTCGGGGATCTTGCCGAGCAGGGCATGGCAGACGCCGAGGTTGGTGTAGATTTCGGCGGGCGAATAGCTGCCCTTCTCCGGCTTGGAGGCGAGAAATTCATTGAAGAGCTTGATCGCCCCAACGTATTCTTCGGCTCCCTGCTCCGCGCGCCCCCACTGGTAGAGGGAGAGAAGATTGTAGTGATTGCGGGTGGCGGGGATCCTATCGATATCCGCAGGCGGGATGTTGTTGTGAAATTTCTTAAAGCTGATCTCAAATTGCTCGCCGGCCTCTATGTACTTTTCCAGCTTCATCTGACAGAGGCCGAGATGGTAGTGGATGAGACCGAAGGCGGGGCCGTAGTTTCCGAATGGGTCATTGTTACCGTAATCCTTCACCACCGCTTTCAAGATCACCTCCGCGTCGGCCCATTTGGATTCCTCCATGCGTTGGACGGCCTTGCGGTAATTGTCCTCAACAGGGTTCTGCCCGAAACTGCTGCCTAGCGTGCTGAGCAGGATCAACAACGCGATGAGCGCAAGGGGTTTGGAGGATCGGGAAGGGATCTGGGCTCTCATGGCTGTTTGGGGGGTAGTAGTCGGCCTGACCCGACGGGGAATGATAGTGTAGGGGCGATCTCGACCAAAGCAGATTCTGCCTCTGCGCAAAAATCACCGTGAGGGTGTATCTGGCCGCTTACACAACGCTGCAAAACTGTCGATCTTAGGGACACTCGCACGCTCCGGTCACTCGTCACTGAACCCGGTCATCGTGATGTTCTTGATTTTCGCGGAGGCGAGGGCGTTGATGACGTCGATGAAACGCTGTGTCTTGCTATCGTCATCGGCGTCGATGGTGACCATGGCGGTGGCGCCGCCGCTATCGGCGAGTTCCTTGTATTCGTTGAGGCGATCGCGGAGAACCGGCAGACGGTCGGGCTTCGTGCTGTTCCTCGGGCCGGAGATCGGCGCTCCGTCGAGCGTGATGGTGCCGTCTGCCTCAACTTTGACGGCGATCGGGTCGATCGGGTCGGGGCTGTCCGTAGGCACTTGAGAAGGCAAGACGATCGACAGATCCGTCTCCTCTTTGCGCAATGTCGAGGTGACGAGGAAGTAGATCAGGAGAAGGAAGCTGACGTCGATCAGCGAGGAGATATCCAACTCGGGATCGGATTCCTTCTCGGGTCTGTATCTGGTTTTGCGAGCCATGTTGGGGAACTAGCGGTCGGTTTGGAAAGCGCCGAAAACAACCTTGCTGATGCCGCCGATCGCAGCGGCCTTGGTGACCTTTTTCACATCACGCAGGGTGGCTTCCTTGTGCGCGCGCAGCAGCAGCGAGGCCTCGACATTGCGCTGCTCCTGACGTTCGCGGAAGCGGATCACCCGCTCGGTGATCTCGCCCTCGGTGACCGTCAGTGAACCGTCCCCGACGGTAAAGGTTCCGTCGGCGCGGATGTTGAAGAGGATGCGCCCCTTGACGTCGCGCGGCGGGATCGACTCGTCAGCGACCGGCGGTTCGATGCTCTCATCGACACGCACGGTGATCATGCGCGAGGCGACCATGAAGAAAATGAGCAACAGGAAAACCATGTCGATCATCGGCGACATGTCCATCTTGGCATCCTCGTCGGCCTGCGTCAGAATCGCGGAGAGTTTCGCTGATGCCATGAGTGGGGGGTTGATGATTTAGCTGCTGAGGTAGAGAACGACGCCGAGCCGATGGATCGGCTTAGCCCGCCTGGAGCCCTTCGGGAACCTTCGCCATCGCCTGGTCGGCGTTCACCGCAGCGACGCTGGCATCCAATAGCTCGGAAGCGTCCAGATGACAGGCGGCGACGAGGGCGTTGAAGCGGTTGCGGAGAATGAAGAAGAATAAAATCGACGGGATGGCGATGACGAGGCCGGCGGCGGTGGTGATCATCGCAAGGCCGATGTCACCCGCCAGCATGGAGGGGTCGGCCTGGCCTTCGGAGGCGAGGGTGTTGAACGCGCCCATCATACCGACAACGGTTCCGAGTAGCCCGAGCATCGGCGCGATCTGGCCGATGATGCCGAGGTAGCCGATCCAAGTCATCTGCCCGCGGTTCTCGCGCATGGTGAATTCTGCGATCGCGTCTTCGACTTGCTCGCGCCCCAGGGTCTCCGGGTCGGTCGCATCGACATTCGGCAGGGAGGTGGCCATCAGTCTGCCGAGATAGGTCGGGCTGGTGGAGGCGACTTCGATGGCGCTGCGCACGCGGCAGTTCGCCATGTGGTCGTGCAAGGCCAGCTTGAGGTCGTCGGGATTGAATTTCGATTTGGCGAGCTGGATGTAGTTGTAAACGATGAGGGCGACCATGGCGATCGACGCGATGAGCAGCGGCAGCATCCAGATGCCGGCTGCCTTGACGTTGTCGAACACTGTCGTCGGCCCGGGGGCGCCATCTCCGTCGTCCTGCGCCAAGACTTCGGGCGCGGTGCAAAAGAGGAACACGAACCCTCCGGCGACGAGCAGGAAGGTGGCCAAATGGCGGCGTAACAGGGTCTGACTTAGTAAATAGGGAGTTTTGGTCATCGTATTTTTGTTCTGAAAGGCTGCCTTCCCGGCTCCCCTAGGCTCCCGTCCGCCCATTTCTGGAGGATCGGATAAAAGGGGTGTTTTCCGTAAAGAGCATTTTTTCTACCACGGATAGATTGAGATTACAACGGTAATATGCCCGCAGATTCACCCGCGGAACCCTCGTCCTCTTTACCAGCGACACGATTTTTTTGGAAAAAACCTATACCACAGGAGCGATCGGGCTACTCCTCCTCCTCCAGCGCGGCGAGTGCGGGCGCGAGCAATTTTTTGGCGACGACCTGACAACCGGCATCGGTCAGGTAGGTCTCGCTGAGGAACATATCGGCGAAGCGCGGAATCTCACCCTGTAGATTACACCAGACCACCCCGGCTTTTTCACAATGGGATTCGGCCTCACGGTAGAACCTCTGCAGCTCGGTCTCGACCACCCCCGGCGGCAGCCTGACACCGTTCGGCGTGCCATGGATCGCTGGGCTGGATCTCCACAAGACAGTGAGCCTCTTCGCCTCGGCACTACCTAGAAACGATTTATAGAGTGTCGGTTCGCCGACTAGCAACAACTTGGTTCCGCTTTTCTCCGCGAGGGCGATCAGGCCATCGATACCGAGCAGGTACTCCTGCAACGGGTCGTCGCCGCTGCGGACGATCCCTTCGACTACCGGATGCGACGAGTAGTGCTTGTTGGCGGCGATCAGGTAATCGCGGTAGTAGTTGAGCTCGGAGACAGGAATTTGGCGCTGTAGTTTGGAGCGGGCGCGCCTGTGGTTGCGCACGATACGCAACAGGTGGGAGGCTTTGGCCAGCGAGTATTTGAACCCGCTCGGTTCGGCCTCGCGCATGCGCTGTAGTTTGCCCGGATCGAAGCGGTAGTCGCCGGGATGGACGATGGCGTCGCCAAAGCCGAAAGATGCGATGATCAAATCGACATCATATTTTTCGAGAATCTTCTCAGCCCTCACTAGGCCGGGGAGAATCTGCCCTCTCTGGAGGTCGGCGAGCGCGGCCACCTCGACCTTTCCCCCTGTCGCTTTCGCCAAATCTGCGGCCAGCAACCCCCACCAGGTGTCGCCCGCGGATTGCAGCAGCGCGGTGGTGCCGCTGCCACCGAGACAGAGGACGCGCAGGTCGTCCGAGGAGCGCTTGCCCGACCAGCCGATCGTGCGCAGCATGTCGCCGTCGTAGCGAAAATCGACGCTCGCTTGAATGCC
>QIKC01000322.1 GCA_003232855.1 Verrucomicrobiales bacterium | reverse complement strand
GAACCACCCTCCGCCGACGAGCGAATCCACAACAAACCATCCACATCAGCGGTCGCCCCATCCCAACCTTCCCCGCCCTCAACCAGCCAGCCAGCGCAACTGTCATCATATGGAGGGGGGAGAAGGCCAAGGTGCCCGAGATAGAGGAGCCGACGATATTAATCGGGAATTGAGCAATATACCTATGCCGAGAACAGTCGCTTATTACCCCAACATTACCTGGCACTTAATTCTTTAATTCTCGGGCGCTCTTTGGAAAAATGAATCTACTCCCTATAGAGTTATATCTGATCCTTGTGATCGTAATTCCCCTCGGAGTATGCTTTGCAAAGTGGAAATATTCCATTAGATGGCGAGCCTCTACTCTTATTTGTGCTGGATTATCGTGGATGTATTTTAATCTATGGATGATGAAACTTGATCCCCCCGGTAACGCGTTTGCAAATTTTGTTTATCTTGTTAGCGGTTGGTTATGGCTGCTCCCTATATTCGGCGTCTTATTTGTAATTTTTCATCTAATCGAAAGTCGATTGCTCCAACCGATTCGAGATAAAATCGGTTCATGGGGGTTTACACTTTGCTCAGCAGTCTCTGTGATTATTGTAATATGGAACATATTTGGCAGAATGAGTGAACAAAGAGCTATTACAGCAGCTCGCCACGAACTGAAAAAGAGAGGCTATGACCCTGAGGGAAGAGAGCTCCCTAAGTATGATGCCGGGCATTGGATTATCGGTTACCCAGATACCGAATTTGGAGAGATTCGATTGACCCGAAACGGCAAGATGTCATGGATCGGTGGTCTATGATAAATCAACTGCCGCTCGATAGCGGCCTGGCACTCAATTTGATCTCAATTTCTGAAAAAACGGCGCAGCCGTCCCTCCAAAAATTCTGTCAATTCCGTTAATTCTGTCAAAAAAACGCGGCCCTCAGCAACGCTGCGCCCGATAAACCGAGGCGATGTCACCGCTCAAGGTTCGGCAACCAGTCGCCTCGAAACCACAGCACCCGATCAACTCACACATCGCTCGACAGTGGCACTCAATTTCTGAGGAGTCGGAGCGCACCCTCGGTCGGGCGTAAGATGATTTTGACGCTATGCCCAGAAAAATCAAATCTTTCCCGCAAGACAAGTCTGAGTATATTGCCCGTATGAGCATTGATCAAATAGCCCCAGAAGCGTTGAAGCTTCCAGTGAAGGAGCGAGCGCTACTTGCCGCCTCTCTTTGGGAGAGTGTCGAGGATCCATTCGAGCTTGCTATGGCGCGCAATGATGAGGACTCTATATCCCTTGCAATTGAGAGGGATGCTGAGATCGAATCAGGGGAAATTGAGCCATTGTCTCACACTGACCTCATGAAGCGTTTGCGCCGATGAGGATCGCCAGACAGTACCTGTCACTCAATTTCAATTTCCGCCAGCCGCTCAACAGTACCTGGCACTTAATTAAAAAAACGGCGCAGCCGTCCCTCCAAAAATTCTGTCAATTCCGTTAATTCTGTCAAAAAATCCGCGTCCCTCAGCAGCACTGCGCCCGATAAACCGAAGCGATGCCACCGCTCAAGGTTCGGCAACCTGTCGCCTCGAAACCGCAGCGCCCGATCAACTCACACATGGCCTCGCCCGAGGGAAACGATTCGATGGTTCCGGCGAGGTATTCGTAGGCGTCGCGCTTGCCGGTCATCGCCCCCGCCACCCTGGGCAACACTTGGTGCAGATACGTGCGGTAAAATTTGCGGCGCAGGCCGCGCTGAGGCAGGGAGAAATCCAACACCAACAACAGCCCGCCCGCCCGCAGCACCCGCGCCATCTCGCGCAACCCCGCCGCCCAATCCGCCATGTTGCGCAGCCCAAAAGCCACCGTCAGCACGTCGAATTCGCCGTCGGCGAAAGGCAGGTCGAGCGCGTCGGCCACTACCGTCTGCCCCAACCCGCGACGCCGTGCCTGCTCGAGCATCGGTTCGCAGAAATCCGTCCCCACCACCTCCGCCGCAGGACAGCGCTTCTGGATCTCCAACGCCAGATCGCCAGTGCCGGTCGCCACGTCCAACACCCGCCCCTCGCCCGCTTCCCCTAAAAAGTCGCTCACCATCCTCGCCACCCGCCGCCGCCAGAGGATATCGATCCCGAGGCTGAGCACGTGGTTAGTCACCACATAGCGCTCGGCGATGTCGGCAAAAGCCCCTTTGACGTATTCCGGATCCTGCATCTTACGCCGGACACCTACGTCGGAAATCCCCTTCACTCAACCACCGGCAACCCGCAGGGGTGCCCTAATCAATATAATAATCTTCGGTGATCGAACCGACCGGTGGCGGCACCGGATTATCGGCATTGATATTCACCTGCACGTAGACCGTCTGGCCAGAGATGGAATACGGGTAGTAATACAAGCCGCCGTAAAAGTAGTAACGGTAGCGACCAAAGGGCACCACTCGGTAACCGTGCGGCATGGTGTAGATATGGCGGCGGGTCACCCGCCGAGCGGTTCTCCGCGAAGTCCTCCGCACCGTGCCATAGCCAACCCCGACCCCGGCGTGGCGCGCCCCGGTATGCCGCGCCACAGTGCGGTGGGTCGTGCGCCTAGAGGTGCGGCGTGCCGTGCCGCGCCCTCGCGCAGCAGCCTCGGGCGCAGCTCCCACCAGCGCGGCTCCGACGCCGACCATCGCGATGCTAGAGCTGCCGATCACAGGCACTCCGACGAAGGCCACCAAGCCTGCGAGCGAGGCGAGGGTGGCGCGTTTGATTCGGTTTTTCCAGTTTTGCATTGAATCTTTCGGGTTCGGTTTCTCTAGAGTTTGGCTGGCGCAACTTCGATCTCCTGCGCATCCGCAGATGGCGTGAAAACAAATTGCGCCGCGTCCAGGGTCGGGTTCAAATTCCATTCCGAGATTCGAACCTCCGTTTTCGGCGCACCGGGCGCCCTCTTGTAGGTGATCACAAACTTGCGCGGCAGGTTGTCCTTCTCAGCCACCCATAAATCCCAATCAACCTCTTCACCTACGGCGGCGATACGCTTGCACCGCACCCCGCCGACGGAGCCACCGGCCAGCACTTCGCCCCCTGTCACGTGGCGCGTCAGGCTACGGTAGGGATTGGCGACCAGCAGATCAGCCATCGGCGGATTAAAATCCCAGCGCTCGGCGATTTTATCGATCGTCCGATCAATCGTCCGCTCGCCGACAACGGTAGCGTAAAGATCCATCTCCACATCATGCAGGGTCACGTTTTCGCCATCGTAGATGAAACGGCGGGTGGTATTCCCCGTCACCGAAACCCCGAGAAGCCTGTCGGGACGATGCACCGCCCCCGAGATACGCGCACGGGTTCGCACCTTGCCACCCGGTACCAGCGAGGGATCGATCTTGCGCGTGGCGCGGTAGGTGAACTTCTCCGCCGTAGCCAGCGTGTCCGACATTTTCCTCAGCAGCGCATCCGCATCCCCGGAGAGCTGGGACTTGCCGCCACCGCCCAGTGTTGAACACGCCCCGGACATGCCACAAAGCGTCATCAACGCCATCAGGCGCAGCCGCTTCCCGCATTTATTAATCGCTCTTTTCATCATCATTCAAAATTCACGGTTCGTTTCTAAAGGAATTACGGCGAGAACAGCTCAGCAACGCCTGCTGAGTCTGGACTCTCCTTTCACCTGTTCAAGTGGAGATCCGAACAAAAATACCCCATTTTCGACATTCGGGTCAACACCCAATCGCCATTTGCTGAAAAATCATTC
Organism: Verrucomicrobiales bacterium; assembly: GCA_003232855.1. Lineage (GTDB taxonomy): Bacteria > Verrucomicrobiota > Verrucomicrobiia > Verrucomicrobiales > DEV007 > SZUA-55. Next base: position 2,172 of record QIKC01000322.1, on the reverse strand, counting down.
CGCCCACCCGCCGACGATACCCACATGCTACCCGGCCTCCGATTTTTGCTGCAAAAAATCACGGAAGCGTCATCGTGGAGCGAATTTCCGAAACCCATCTCAATACCTCATGAAATACGATCGCTTTCCCCTCCTTCTCGCCACAACGACGATCTGCGCCCTCGTGCTCGCCGGTTGCGCGCAACCTTACTCTAAGGCAACCAAAAAATCAGCCGCCGCCGTCGCCAACTCCTCTCGGCAAAAAGCGATGCTCGCAATCGCCAAACCTTTTGCCAAACGTCCGCTCGCGCAAATCGGTCGCTATTTGGACTCGGCGAACGCCGCCCGCATCGAACTGGGGTCGAACCCGAACACCACATCCGCCCGATCAGAATACAACTTCGCTGTCGCACGGGTCATCGAGATCATCGAAGAAGAAGGCCTCACTCCCTGGGCGGAGCCCATCGTCTGCGAATCGGGCGCTGGAGATCCGTGGCGCCTGAAACTTACCCCGCCCTCCTACCACCCGGATGTAACCCCCGCGAATTTCGAGATACTGCCCACCGATCGCTACGCGTTCAAAGGAAAACTGGTCGGCGAACACCGCCCCAAACCCGGGATCGGGGCACCGATCATCGTCGCCGGCAGAGACATGGATTTCACCAAGATCGACGAGTTCGCACAAGGGAAGCAAATTTTCTACGGACTGACCGCAGTGATCCGCTTACGGCAGAAATTGCGATCTGATCCTCAAAGACCCGCTGAACATAGAGACCCTACAACTCGACGGCCACACCTTCCCCTTGGCCGCCGATTTTCAGGCACCGATCGCCCTAGCACTGGCAGAACTCGACCCTAGAAAAAGGGAGCTGGCCGCCTTTTTCAAACCCGCCGAGCATGCCGGCAGCGCCCGCCTGGCGCGGCGCGGCTACAGCCCTACGACCCGGCCAAAATCCCGGTGATTTTCATCCACGGCCTGACCAACTCCCCCTCCACCTGGGCACCCATGGTCGACTCGCTGCGCGGTGACCCCACCATCCGCGCGAACTACCAGTTCTGGGTCTTCGCCTACCCCTCCGGCCTCCCCTACCCGATGCCCACCGCGACACTGCGCCGCCAGCTCGACAAAATCGGCAAACGCTATCCCGGGCACAAGGACATCGTCGTGGTCGGCCACAGCATGGGCGGCATGATCAGCCGCCTGCTGATCTCCGACAGCGGCACCACACTTTGGGATACCGCCTTCGAAAAACCGCCCGGGGAAATGGGTTTCGACGAGAAAACCCGCCAGAGTTTGAGCGACATGCTCATCTTCAAAGCCCGCCCGGATATCGCCCGCGTCATCTACGCCTCCGCATCGCATCGCGGCAGCGAAGACGCGAGCGGTTTCATGGGTCGGCTCGGGGCAAAACTCATCGGCAAGCCCGTCCCGGGAACCATGATCAGCGACGAGGTGGTGATGGCCTCGCGCCACGGCAGAGAGCGAGGCAGAGCGCCAAACGCCATCGATGTGTTAGATCCCGACAGCCCATTCCTTGCCGCCGTCGACACGCTCACGCCCGATCCCGGTATCCCCTACCACTCGATCATCGGCGACCGCGGCAAAGGCGGCAACCTCAACCGCACCAAACCGATCAGCACCGACGGCATCGTCCCCTACTGGTCCAGCCACTTAGACGGCGCGCAGAGCGAAAAAATTATCCCCAGCGAACACTGGACCATCCTGCACCCCGAGGGCATCGCCGAAGTGAAGAGGATTCTGCACCTGCACATCAAGTAGCGCCAAAGGGAGAACGCTACACTTATCCCCCCCGAGGGGAAAAAAGTGCTCACGAGAAGACTCGAACTTCCACGGGGTCGCCCCCACTAGATCCTGAATCTAGCGCGTCTACCAATTCCGCCACGTGAGCTTTACCCGAAGATTCGGGGGCGGAATACAAACACGCCCCAGCTCCCCCCGCAAGCGATCTTCTCCCCTCTCCCGAAGAAGTGGCGACGGTTTGCAACCGTCCGACCCGATTCCAGCAGAGGTTGTAAACCTCTGCCACGGGCTCAAATTTGAGCACAATCGAGTCCCCTGTCAGCACGAAAATGAGCATTCGTTCATTATTTCGGATTGCTTAATTAATATCTATGATTATTATAGCTCCATGACCACTACTGCCCGCTGCATTCGCACCATCACCTCTTCCT
>QIKC01000199.1 GCA_003232855.1 Verrucomicrobiales bacterium | reverse complement strand
ATCCAAATTCGGCGCAAGCAGTGTGTTCATTATGCGGGAGGGGTTCGAGCCGGATCACCTGTTGCGTCCGTTTTCGCTGAATTGGTGGGAAGTTTTCGCCAAACTGTTGCGCGATTTTTCGGAGACGGACAGTTCAGCGCGCTATACCGAGCTGTTTACCAAAGGCGACGATTTCTTTTCGCTGGATCGCTGGTTGCGGCTGGCTCGTGGTTTGGAGGCGGAGGAGGATTAGCCTTTATCGTGTGCCGCGTGGATCGCTTTGGTTAGGGCTTGATCTTGGCGGGGAAAAACGGTGCGCAGATCGATGCGGTGTGAGCCGTCGGCGGTGTAGCCGACTACCGGGGGGGCGCCGAAACGGAGCCGCCGGGCGAGCTTGCCGACTGACATCGACTGCGGCTTTAGGTCGAGGGTGAGCGAGGGGATGGCGGACTTGGGCATGGTGCCGCCGCCGATGCGGGATTCGCTTTCGCCGAGGGTAGCTGCGATGGGGAGATCGGCGAGCTGTTCGACGATGGCCTGGCCGCGTGCGCGCAGCGCTTCGAGGGGCGTTGAGAGCATCGTTAGCAGGGGCACGTCGTGGCGGCCTTCGAGGTAGGCGGAGGTTACGGCCTCGAGTGCCGACAGGATCAATTTGTCACAACGCAGGGCGCGGTAGAAGGGCTCTTTTTTGATGGCGGCGACGAGGTCTGCGCGGCCGGCGATGATTCCTGCCTGCGGGCCGCCGAGTAGCTTGTCGCCGCTGAAGCAGACTAGATCGACGCCCGCCGCGAGGATTTCTGCCGGGGTCGGTTCGTGTTCGACGGGGCCGAAGTCTTCGGTGTTCACTACGGCGCCGCTGCCGAGGTCTTCGCAGAAGGGCACGCCCTGCCGTTTTGCTAGCGCGGCGAGATCTGCCGTCGCCGGGTTCTCGACGAAGCCGCCGATGTAGAAGTTGCTTTGGTGTACCTTGAGGATGAGGGCGGTGGAGGCGCCGATGGCGTTTTCGTAATCGGCGAGGGTGGTCTTGTTGGTGGTGCCGATTTCGCGCAGGGTGGCGCCGCTGGCTAACAAAATGTCAGGGATACGGAAGCCGCCGCCGATCTCTACGAGCTGGCCGCGTGAGATGATCACCTCACCGCGGCCGTCGCGAACGAGGTGGCGCAGGATGAGGACGAGGGCGGAGGCGCAGTTGTTGACTGGGGTGGCGGCGTCGGCGCCGGAGACTAGGGCGAGGCAGCGTTCGAGGTAGCCGCCGCGGCGGCCGCGCTCGCCGGTGTTGAGGTCGAGTTCGAGGTTGCTGTAGTTGCTGGCGATCGACACGAGGCGTTCGGCGGCGCTCTCGGGCAGGGGGGAGCGGCCGAGGTTGGTGTGGATGAGGACGCCGGTGCCGTTGATGACGGGGGTCATCTGGGTGCGTTGGAGGGCAGCCAAATCCTGACGCATGGTGGCGATGAAGGTATCGAAGTCGGGGATCGATTCCGGGGTTTCCCGCAGCGTGGCGATGGCGTCCCTGACGGTGGCGAGAACGAGCGGTCGGGGGAGGCCGACATCGCCGAGCGCGTGCATGGTCTTTTCGACCGCTGGGAGTTTGCTGAGGTCACCTTTGTTCATCGTCCCGGGCAAGATGCGCAGAAACGCGGTTTGTTCCAGCGATCTTGGACGGATCGTTCCGGCGCCGGGATCGGGTGGCGTCCGAGTTCTGGCTTGCAGTCGTGCCTGCGCGGTCGAGAGATGGTGTATGAGGAAGCCTCCCGCTGCGTCACGGCCTGCCAGTTCAGCTATGGGGCTTAGGCGAATCGGGTTTGCGATGGCTGCGATCGTTCTGTCTGGGGCGCTGGGCCGGGCGGGGGAGGGCGCGTTTCCCGAGCCCTATGACAGCGAGCCCGAGGCCGGCGATGGGCCGCCCGCTGCTGCGGAGGCTCTCGGTCTTATTGATTTGCCGGAAGGGTTTCGCGCGACGGTGTTCGCTGCGGAGCCGCAGGTGCGCAATCCGATCGCCATGGCGTGGGACGCGCGCGGGCGGATGTGGGTGGCGGAGAATTTTACTTACGCGGAGCGGGCGAAGCGTTTCGATCTGGCGCTGCGCGATCGCGTGTTGATTTTTCATGATGCGGATGGCGATGGCCGGGCGGAGTCGCGCAAGGTCTTCGCCGATAACTTGCAGTTGCTGACCAGCGTCGAGGTCGGGCGTGGCGGAGTCTGGGTGATGTGCCCGCCGCGTTTGCTGTTCATCCCGGATCTCGACGGGGACGACATTGCCGATGGTCCCCCGCAGGTGAAGCTCGACGGGTTCGAGGTGGCGACTAGCAATTACCACAATTTCGCCAACGGCCTGCGCTGGGGGCCGGACGGCTGGCTCTACGGGCGTTGCGGACATGCCTGTCCGGGCAGCGTTGGTGCCCCTGGCACTCCGTCGTCGGAGCGTATTCCGATCAAGGGCGGCATCTGGCGTTACCACCCGCAGACGGGCGTGTTCGAGGTCGTCTCGCACGGCACGACGAACCCCTGGGGGCATGATTGGGACGAGCACGGTGAGCTATTTTTTATCAATTCGGTGAACGGCCATCTATGGCACGGGATCTCGGGGGCGCACTTTTTGGAGCGTGCTGGCGTGTCTCGAAACCCCGGGGTTTTCGAACGCATCGACACGCACGCGGATCATTGGCATTTCGATACGGTGGGGGATTGGAAGGCGTCTCGGGACGGGGCGGCCAATGCGTTCGGCGGTGGTCATGCGCATGTCGGCATGATGATTTATCAGGGCAAGGGCTGGCCCGCAGATTTTCGCGGGCGCCTGTTCACGATGAACCTGCACGGTCGGCGCACCAATGTGGAGCGGTTGGAGCGGCGGGGCAGCGGTTATGTCGGGCGCCATCAGAGCGATGTTTTCGTTACCGGCGACCGCTGGTTTCGGGGTATCGATATCCGTCAGGGGCCGGACGGTGCGGCCTACCTTTTGGACTGGAGTGATACTGGCGAATGCCATGACAGCACCGGCGTGCATCGGAGCAGCGGTCGGATTTTTCGCATCTCCTACGGAGAGTCGATCGCGCCCGACCTGGCCGATCTCGTTTCCCCGGACGCGGATGCTGTGCGGCGGCTGTTGCGCCGGCCTAACGTCTGGTTCGAACGGCAGTTGCGCAATGTCGCGGTATCGATCGGTCGGCGTGATGAGATTGTCGCCGCGCTGCGTGGGGCGATCGCCGGTGAGACGGCGACGGTGATTCGATTGCGCGCTCTGTGGACGTTATACGCGATGGGCGAGACCAGCCGCGCGGGCTTGCGCCTGCTGCTCGACGATGCGGACGAGCGCCTGCGCGTCTGGGCGATCCGTTTCCTCACCGATGCACAACCCATCGACACGTTAATGGGGCCGCGCGCGGAGGCGATGCCCACAGCGATACCGGATGCAGAATTCAAAAAGTTCGTGAAAATCGCCACGGCGGATCCCTCCGCTCTGGTGCGTCTGGCGTTGGCGTCCAGCCTGCAGCGACTGCCGTTCGCACAGCGTGCCGAGCTCGGTACGGCATTGGCATCGCGAGACGAGGATGCAGCGGATCACAACCTGCCGGCCATGGTTTGGTACGGGCTCATGCCGTTGGGCGAAGCCGATCCGATGGCGCTGGTGCGGATCGCTGAGAACTGTCGCTGGCCGCAGACCCTGCGCTGGATAGCGCGAAGCCTTGCCGGGCGGGTCGCCGAGGATTCGGTACCACTTGAGGCTCTGTTAGATCTGGCGGCGAAATCCGCGCCCGCCGTTCGGGTGTCGCTGCTGCGGGGGATCGGGGATGCGTTCAAAGGGTGGCGCAAGGTGCCGATGCCGGCGGCTTGGGAGTCACTGCTGGCCTCGCTACCCGAGGCGCCCGATCCGGTGGTCGTCGAGCTGGTGCGTGAGCTCAGTGTCCTCTTTGGCGATGGCCGTGCGCTGGATGCGATCAGGGCGATCGCCTTGGATAAGACGCTCGATCCCGCAGCGCGCAAGTCGGCGCTGGCGACCTTAATCGAGAACCGCCCCGACGACCTGCGGAAGATCTGCGAGGCGCTGCTCCTCGACCGTGATCTCGGGGCGCTGGCGGTGCGCGGCCTGGCCGTGTTCGACGATCCGGCGCTGGGGCATCGGCTCGCCATGCGCTATCAATATCTGCCTTCCGCAGAGCGTTCCGGTTTGATCGAAGTGCTGGCGTCGCGCCCGGCCTGGGCGGCGACGATGTTGGATAACATGCGAGCCGGTAAGATCCCTCGGGACGGCCTCAGCGCGTTCCAAGCTCGGCAAATTCGTGCCTTCGGGGATGAAAAACTCAATGCCAAACTCGCGGAAGTCTGGGGCCAGGTGCGCGAGTCGGCGGTCGGCAAGCGCGAGCTGATCGCCGGATGGTTAGGCAAATTGACGCCCGATTTCCTCGCTGCGGCGGATCTGGGGAAAGGGCGGCAGCTGTTCGCGGCCGTCTGCGGAACTGAAGGGGGGGCGATCGGGCCGGATTTGACTGGGTCGGGTCGCTCCGATATTGGTTATTTGTTAGAAAATATTCTCGATCCCAGCGCCGTGTTGAGCATCGACTATCAGATGTCGGTGCTGACACTAGCTGACGGGCGGATTCTCACTGGCGTAGTGGCGCGGGAGGACGAGAAAACACTAACACTGCGTCAAATCACGGCGGAGGTGACGGTCGAAAAGGGCGAGATCAGTAAGCGCCATACCTCGCCCGCGTCGATGATGCCCGATGGGCTACTTCTCGCGATGAGCCCGGAGCAGGTGCGGGACTTGATCGCCTACCTTCAGCACCCGCAGCAGGTGCCGTAAAGGCGCCCCCCCCGGCCTCACCGCGGCCGGCTACAGCTGGCTGTCGCCCTGTAGCTGGGGGCGTTGACCCCGGCGGGTGCGGTGTGGAATGCAGAAACGGCACCGAACTAGAGGTTGCGCAGGTCGAGGCTGGCGCCGGTTCCGGGGCGATCGCCCTCGCCGAGTTGTATCGAGACTTCGACCATTGCGTCTTCGAGCGCCTGCCAATTCTCAGCGGTCGTGCTCGGCCCGGAACTGATGCGCAGCGCTCGGTCGATGTCTCGGGCAGGGAATCCCATGGCGGCGAGGACGTGCGACCCGCTCTCTGCGCCCGAGCTACAGGCAGATCCTGTCGAAATCGAGAAGCCGAGGTGGCCGAGAC
>QIKC01000058.1 GCA_003232855.1 Verrucomicrobiales bacterium | reverse complement strand
CCGTTTTCGTCGGGCACGAGGCCGCCGACGAATTTGATGTGGGTGGGGACGATGCCGAGTTCGACGTCGGTTTTGAGGGTGATGGAGTTTGCCATGGTGGTAGGATTGTGGGGCGGAATATAGGGATGGGCAAGCGCCATCAATCGAGTTCGATTCGGTAGCGGCGCAGGGAGTGGTCGGCGTCGCGGGCGTAGGCGTCGATGCCGCCGGTCAGCGCTCGGGTTTCGGGGAGGCTGTGGCCGATGAAAAACGCGGCGGCGTCGAGTGCGCGGTCGCCGCTGTGATCGATGATGACGACCTGCGTGTCGCTTTCCCAAGTGCCGAAGGCTTGCTGTTGGAGCTCGGTGGTGAGGAGCTGCGAGTCGGCGATTTTGACGGCATCGAATTCTTCGCGCGAGCGGAGGTCGAGCAGTTTCAAATCGGCACCGGCGTCGAGTTTGGTTTTCAGTTCTGCGGGGTCGATTTGGATGGATCGGTCGTGGGCGGCGCTTTCTTGTAGGTAGGCGAGTACTTCGGCGACGGGCGGGGCTTCGTTGCGCTCGCAGACGGCGGCTAGGGTTTCGTCGTCTTCGAAGCCGCAGCTCTGGCAGCCGCCGATGTGGTAGCGGGCGAAAAGGGAGCGCCGGGCGCCGGGCAGGGCGCGCTGCAGTTCGGCCATGGTGGTGGCTCCGGTGATGGTGGGACTGGGCATGGATGAAACTGGTTGGGGCTGGCCGAAAATGCGCATAGTTTGCGCACGAAACTTTCGAACTTTGATACGCACTATGGCGGACGACGACAGCGACTACGAACCCAAAATCTATCTGTTGCCGAACTTGATGACGGCCGGGAATCTGGTGTGCGGATTCGTTGCCATCATCAGCATTATTCAGGCGATCGACGTGGGCGGGATCGCCGCGCTGGACGATTCACGGGAGCATTTCGTGCGCGCGATTTGGTTTATCTTGGCGGGCTGCCTGTTCGACGTCCTCGATGGGCGACTGGCGCGTCTGGGTGGGCAGGAGAGCGCGTTCGGGCAGGAGTTCGATTCGATCGCCGATATCGTGTCGTTCGGTATCGCGCCGGCGCTGCTAGTGATGAGCGTGATTTTGAACGAGTTTTCCGACCGCTTCTCGATTTTGGTGGCGTCGGTTTATCTGGTGTGTGGCGGCATGCGTTTGGCGCGCTTCAACTGTATCGCGGCGAAGGGTGTGGCGGTGACTTCGAATTTCAAGGGTTTCCCGATTCCGGCGGCAGCGGGACTGATCTCTTCGCTGACTTTGTTCGTGCTGTGGATGGCAGGTGTCGAGCGTGATTTGAGCCGTTGGAGCATTGGTTTCCTCGTGCTGATGTTGTTCCTCTCTTATCTCATGATCAGTTCGATTCCCTATCCGAGTTTCAAAACAGTGACGTGGAAAACGCATCGCCCGCTGCCGTGGATGGTCGGGTTGATCATCGTCGCCATGATTACTGCGACGCATATTGAGTGGGTGCCGGCTTTGCTTTTTGTTGCGTATGTTCTCTACGGGCTGTTCCGGCCGTTTATCTCGAAGCGTCTTCGCCGGGGGATCGAGGAGGAGATAATGAGCTACGAGGACGAGGTGGACGGCTAGCGTAGCCATTGATCTAGGTTTTCGGCGACGAATTCGTCATCGGCGAGATGCGGGTAGGATTTGGCGATGCGATCGAGGCCTTCGGCTTGGCCTGGTGAGAGTGTTTCGTCGGGGTTGAGGCAGCGGTTGGAGGGGGCGAGTCCGGTGCGGCGAAGTACCTCCATGATGCCGGGGATGCAGCCGGCGAAGTTGTTGGCGGCGTCGAAGATGACGGCGTTGGCTTCGGTGAGGATGGCGCCTTCGGTGAGGAGGCGTCCGGGGATTTGGGCGCCGCTGTCGGGCAAGGATTGGATCTCAGTTAGGGTGGAGACGGCGTTTTTGGTCCACACCGCCCATTGGCCGAGCAGGCCGCCGATGATGCGCTGCCCGCCGGGGAACGGGGTCAGCAGGTCGGCGATGATGTTGTCGTCGTTGCCAGTGTAGAGGGCGACGTCCGCGCGGCCGCTGTCGGCGACGGCGCGGATTACGTCGAGGCTGAGGTAGCGGTCGAAGGGGGCGAGTTTGATGGCGACGAGGTTCTCGATGTCGGCGAACTCGCGCCAGAAGCGGTAGGTGAAGGTGCGACCGCCGACGGCTGGTTGCAGGTAGAAGCCGATGATCGGTATGGTCTTGGCGATTTGGCGACAATGGTCGAGGACATCCTGTTCGGCGCGGTCGCCGAGGGCTTGCATCGAAAGCAGTCCGGCGTGGTAGCCGCAGCTGAGGGCGAATTCGGCCTCGGCGATGGCCTGTGGCGTGTCGCCACAGACACCGGCGATTTTGGCGATGGAATCTGGGAGTTCTGCGGCGACGAGTTCGAGGACGGGGCGGAATAGCCCGTGCCGGGCATCGCGGATTTCGAATTGGGTGGAGTGGACGCCGACTGCGAGCCCGCCGGCGCCGGCGGCGGTGTAGTAGCGGGCGAGGGCGCGCTGGTGTGGCTCTGACCAACGCCCCTCGGAGGTGAGCGGCAGTGGGCAGGCGGGGATGACCTGACCTTTCAGAAGGTGTTGTCTGAGGTTCTGCATGGCGTGGTGGGAGACCGGAGCGCGCGACCTAGTAGTTCCCGTCGCGGCTTTCGAAGTGGGTCGGTTTGCCCAAGGTCTGGCCGTCGTTGTCCAACCAGGTGGCGACGTGCCGCATCAGTTCGTCTTCGTCGATGCGCGGTGCCCCGAAGAGTCGGTGGGCGAGGCTGGAGTCGTTGAGCCAGGCGGTCGGTGCCTCTTCTCCGCTGAAGGTCGGCGCGGTGGCGAAGTGGGTGGCGATGTCGCGTATCGTTAGAGTTTTTGCGCCGGTGACGTTGAGGACGAACGGTGGCGAGCTGGCGCGGGGGAGGGCGGCGATGATGTAGGCGGTGGCGTCGCCTTGCCAGATGAAGTTAGCGAAACCGGTGCGCACATCGACCGGCTGTCCCGCGCGGGCGCGTGTGGCGATGTCGACGAGGATCCCGTAGCGGAGGTCGACGGAGTAGTTGAGGCGGATCAGGCTGCAGCGGGCGCCGCTGTCGGTGAAGGCGCGTTCGCGACCGAGGCACGACCGGGCATAGTCGCCGGGCGGTTCGGTATCGGCATCTTCTGTGGCTCCGCCGGAGTCCGGGGGCACGAGTGAATAGACGCAGCCGGTCGAGAGCGCGACGATGTTCGCGTCAGCGAACCGGGCGGCGACTTGCTGCGGCATCACGACGTTCATGGTGTGCAGGAGCTCCGGGTTGTCGGCTGTGCCGAACTTTACCCCGGCGAGGAAGAAAATGTTGGGGGCGTCCGGCAGTTCGGCCAGTTCGTGTGCGGATGTTAGGTCGCAGGCGATGGTGGGGATACCGCGGGATTCGAAGTCGGCGCGCGTGTCGGCGTCTCCCCATCTGGAGACTGCGGTGACGGTGTGGCGGCTCCCGAGTTCGTCGAGGCAGCGTTTTACCATCAGGCAGAGGTGCAGTCCCATTTTGCCGCCGGCGCCGAGAACGAGGATGTCGCCGGGGCAGGTTTGGATGGCGGCGCGGGCTGCTGACGTGGGATCGCTGGCCGCCTGATGGAGTTCTTCGATTGAAGTCGGCGTTAGCAAAGGGCGGGGGCGGTGGTGGGAAAGTGGCGCGCGGGAGCGGTGCCACTTTCCTTCTAGCTGCCGGAAGGCATCAGGCCGATCGGCACGCTGAGGCTGGGGAAGTCCTTCAGTGTCAGTGTGAGGACGACACCGACTTCGTCGTCGCCGAAGCGGTGGTCGGCGATGATCATGCCGAGGCCGGCGGTCCAACTGTCGAGGTCGTAGTGGACGCTATACTGTTGGAATTCGAGGGTGCCGTCGTCGAACTCGTAGCGCTGGCGGGCGCTCAGACCCCAACGGTCGCCGAGGCGGTAGTAGGCGCGCAGGTCGAGCAGGTTGGAGTTCTGGAACAGTGGGTGATCTTGTAGGTAGCGGTGGGTGATGGAGAATTCGAAGCGGTCGTTCGGCATGAACGCTATCCGTGTGTTGTACTCGCTGTAGTCCAACGGCGAGGTGCCGGTGGGCAACTGTGCGTTGAGGCCGATGGCGAGCCAAGGCAGCGGTCGGAAATTGATGTCGGTGTAGAGGTTGGATACGTCGCGGTCGAATTCGGGGTCGTCGACGTAGGCTTCGATGTAGGTGTTTAGTTCCAGCCAGTTGTAGGCGGCGCCGTCGCGCTGTGTCTGGAAGCGTTGGTTGATGCCGGTGCGGATAATGTTCCAGTCGGTGATGCTATCGACTGCGGTGAATTGGGATAAGTTGAGCGGGCGCAGGCGGGTGGTAGGAATGATGCGATCGATTTGGCCGATGTTGGGGTTGGTGTCGCTGGCGGCGACGAAGGAGTAGTTGACGTAGGGTTGGACGATGTGGCGCACTCCGTCGATGCCGAGCTTCGGTATGCGGATGTTGGCGTAGTTTTTGGAGAGTTTAAAGGAGGTGTCGAGGCCGCCGTGGAAGGCGGTGCGGGTATCGGAGCCGGCGTCGCCTTCGACGTTGTTATATGCAGTGGCGCGGACGCCGAC
>QIKC01000375.1 GCA_003232855.1 Verrucomicrobiales bacterium | reverse complement strand
TCGATCCGCCCTCGTTGGTGGTAACGTGAGAGCGGTTGAAGCCGGTGGCGACCAGTTGGTCGGTGGTCGGGTTCTCCAACAAGTCACCGGCCAGTTGTTCGGTGACGAAGGTGTCGAAACGCTTGTTATCGTTGAAGGCGCGCACCACCCAATCGCGGTATGGCCAAATTTCGCGGTAGTTGTCGAGGTGGAGCCCGTGGGTATCGCCGTAGCGGGCGGCATCCAGCCAGAAGCGCGCCATGTGTTCGCCGTAGCGCGGGCTGTCGAGAAGTCGTTCGACGAGTTTCGCGTAGGCGTCGGGGCTGTTGTCGGAGAGGAACGCTGCGACTTCGTCTGGGCTCGGCGGCAGGCCGTTCAGGTCGAGGTAGAGACGGCGGATTAGCTGGCGACGATCGGCGCGTGGGGAGGGATCGAGAGAGGATTGCGCCAGTGTTTTTTTGACTAGATGGTCGATCCCCGCAGCACCTGTTGGCGCTTCGGGGCGGGTCGGGGCGACGAAGGCCCAGTGGGTTTGGTATTCGCCGCCCGCTTCGATCCACCCTTTGATCAATTCCTGCTGTTCTACGGTGAGGTTTTTGCCGCCATCTGGGGGAGGCATCATGTCGTCCTCGTCGCTGGTGGTGATGCGTTTCCACAATTCGCTGGCGGCGGGCTTTCCCGGCGAGATTGCTTTGGCATGGGCGTCGGCCTCGTCGTCGAGGCGGAGATCCCCTTCGCGAGTCTGCTCATCTGGGCCGTGGCAGTGGAAGCAATTTTCCGAGAGGATGGGGCGGATGTCCCGGTTGAAAAGTATCTCTTGGGGCTCGCCCGCGTGTGCGGTGAGGGAGCCGACGAATGCCAAACTGATGATGCTGAGTGATCGCATGGGTGATTAGGTGCTACATATCACTCCTCGCTCTGGCAAATCTTACTAAAATTCGTCAATTTGGCCCGTTTGATGAGGGTTTGTCGGAACCGTTCTGTTTGGCGAGCAGGTGCTCGATAAAGGGGATCAGGGGCTGTTCGCCAGCGGCGCTCTGTAGCGTTTTTAGTGCGGCGCTCAGGGCGGGTGGCGAACTTGGGGAGGGGGCGCCGAGGGGGATGTCCTTCGGTAGTAAGACGTCGGCGGTGGCGAGGACGCTGGCGCGGTAGAGGGTGTTCTCTAGCTCGCGAACATTGCCGGGCCAGCTGTGAGATTCTAACAAAGAGATCGCATCTTCGGAGAGGCGTAGCTTTGGCCCGCCCTTTCTGGAGGCGATGCGTTCGAGGAAAAATTCGGCGAGTGGTTTGACGTCTTCGCGCCGCGCGCGCAGCGGCGGGATGTGGACGCGGACGACGTTGAGGCGGTAGAAGAGATCCTCGCGGAAGGCGCCGGAGGCGACGGCGGCTTCGAGGTCTTTGTTGGTGGCGGCGAGCACGCGAACGTCGGCGTGCAGGGTGTCGTTGCCGCCGACGCGCGAGTATTCGCCTGACTGCAGGGCGCGGAGAATTTTACTCTGAGTTTGCAGGGGCATGTCGCCGATTTCGTCGAGGAAGAGGGTGCCGCCGTCGCACTGTTCGAAGCGGCCGATGCGGAGGGCGGTGGCGCCGGTGAAGGCGCCTTTTTCGTGACCGAAGAGTTCGGATTCGAGGAGGTTTTCGGGGATGGCGGCGCAGTTGAGGGCAATGTATTCGGCGCCCGAGCGGCGGCTGAATTGATGGATGGCGCCGGCGACGACTTCTTTTCCGGCACCGCTTTCGCCGGTGATCAACACGGGGGCATCGCCGCGGGCGGCGCGACCGACGAGCTTGAAGACTTCCTGCATGGCGGGGGCGCGGCCGATCATGGTCTCGCCCTTTGGCAAGCCGGCGGGGTCGTCGCGGGAGGGGTGCGGGGTGGCGCGGATTTGCTCGCCGGCGGCGAGGGCGTCATCGACGACGGGGCGCAGGTCGTAGGGGAGGGCGTCTTTGCGCAGCACGTCGTAGGCGCCGAGTTTCATGGCTTCGATGACGGCGCTGGTGGGCGGGAAGGCGGTGGTGATGACGACCATGGCGTTGGGGTCGTTGAGGCGAATTTTCTTGAGTAGCTCCATGCCGCCGAGCGGTGCGAGGTGGAGTTCTGCGATGACCAGGTCGGGGCGTTTGGCGAGGTAGGCGTCGAGCGCCTTTTGGGAATCGGTGAGGGTGAGGATGTCTGTGGTCGGCGTGCGCAGGTGTTTGTCTGCCCAAGCGAGAAAGTCTTCGTCCGGGTCGATGACCATGACGGTTTTGGGCGACGGCTCGGGCACTTGGTAGATCCGGTGGGTTGCTAGAGGGCGCCGAAACGGCGGTCGCGGGCGGCGTAGGCGGCCACGGCATCGTGGAAGTCGGCTTTGCGGAAATCGGGCCAGAGTTTGTCGGCGATGACGATTTCGGCGTAGCTGATTTGCCAGAGGAGGAAGTTGGAGAGGCGCATTTCGCCCGAGGTGCGTATGAGCAGATCTGGGTCGGGGTAGTAGCGGGTGTAGAGGTGTTTGTCGAAGACGTCTGGGTCGATCATCGCCGGGTCGAGGAGGCCGTCGCGGACGTGGCGGAGGATGCTTTTTACGCCGTCGATGATTTCCTCGCGCGCGCCGTAGCTGAGGGCGAGGATGAGGGTGAGCCCGGTGTTGCCGGCGGTGGCCTCGATGGTTTTGTGCAATTGGGTGAGCGGTCCTTTGGGCAGATCGTTGAGGCGACCGATGGCTTGTAGGCGGACGTTCTTTTCGTTGAGTTCGTCGGCTTTGTCTTTGAGGAAGCGTTCGAGCAGGGTCATCAACGCTTTGACTTCGGCCTTCGGGCGCTTCCAGTTTTCGGAGGAGAAGGCGTAGAGGGTGAGGTAGTCGACTTTGAGTTCGGTGCAGGCCTCGATGGCCTCGCGAACGGATTCGGCTCCGGCGCGGTGTCCTTCGCGGCGGGGCAGGCCACGCTCTTTTGCCCAGCGGCCGTTTCCGTCCATGATGACGGCGATATGGCGGGGGATTTGCTGGGCCATTTTTTGGACGGAATGAACGGAATTTACAGAATTACTATGAGGGAGGTGCCCGCGAATGGACGCGAATGGACGCGAATTTTTATGAGGGGAGGACTTTTTGGGAAGGCTGGGATGAAATCGGCGACGTTTGACGTGCGAGGTCTTTTTTTGACGGAATTAACGGAATTACTATGAGGGAGGTGCCCGCGAATGGACGCGAATGGACGCGAATTTTTATGAGGGGAGGACTTGCCGTCCTCTTCTGGGATTTTTTCTTGAAACTTGAAACTTGAAACTTGAAACTTCTTCAAACTTCCAAAGTTTCTTTGCGGTCGGGGCCGACGCCGATGAGTCGGATCGGTGTTTCGCAGAGTTCGGCGAGGCGGTCGAGGTAGGCGCGGGCGTTGGGGGGGAGGGCGTCGATGGAGGGGGCGCCGGCGGTGATGGCGTCGCCCCAGCCGGGCATCTCTTCGTAGATGGGTTCGCAGGCGTCCCAGTCTTCGACTCGCGCGGGGGGGATGCTGAGGGATTCGCCGCGCAGTTTGTAGGAGGTGCAGATTTTGATGGTGTCGATGCCGTCGAGTCCATCGACGTTGGTGACGGCGAGGTGGTCGGCGCCATTGAGTCGGCAGGCGTGGCCGACGAGGACGGCGTCGAACCATCCGCAGCGGCGTTTGCGGCCGGTGGTGGCGCCGAATTCGCGTCCCATGGCGTGCATGCGGTCTGAGAATTCGGGATTTTCGGTGATGAAGGGACCGGCGCCGACGCGGGTGGTGTAGGCTTTGGCGACGGCGGTGACGTTGTCGATGTGGCGTGGTGAGACGCCGGAGCCGGTGCAGGCGCCGCCGGCGGTGGTGTTGGAGGAGGTGACGAAGGGGTAGGTGCCGTGGTCGATGTCGAGGTAGGTGCCTTGGGCGCCTTCGAAGAGCAGTGATTTTCCCGCTTTGATCTGCGTGTGCAGGTAGCCGGCGGTCTCGCGGACAAAGGGGGCGAGGCGCTCGGCGGCGGCGTTGAAGGGGGTGGCGACTTCTTCGAAGTCGAGTGATTGGGCGCCGGCTGCAGCGAGGGTGCGGTTTGCTTCTTCGATTTTGGCGGCGAGTTTTTCGGCGAAGGAGGTCGGGTCGGCGAGGTCGGCGAGGCGGAAGCCGGAGCGGTGAATTTTGTCGGCGTAGGTGGGGCCGATGCCGCGGCCGGTGGTGCCGATTTTGCTGCCGCCGAGGCCGGATTCGCGCTGGGCGTCGAGCATGCGGTGGTAGGCGAAGGTGAGGTGGGCGCGGTCGCTGATGGCGAGGTTGTCGGGGGAGATGGAGACGCCTTGGGCGGCGAGTTTGTCGAATTCGCCGACGAGGGCGATGGGGTCGATGACGACGCCGTTGCCGATCACGCACTTTTTCTCTGGCCAGAGGATGCCGGAGGGGATGAGGTGGAGGACGTATTTGTTGCCGCCTTGGATGACGGTGTGGCCGGCGTTGTTGCCGCCTTGGGCGCGCACGACGATGTCGGTTCCCTCGGTCAGGTAATCGACGATTTTTCCTTTGCCTTCGTCACCCCATTGGGCGCCGACGATGATGGTGTTGGACATAGAGATAGACGTGGAGATGCGTGGCCCGTATGGGCTGGGTAG
>QIKC01000094.1 GCA_003232855.1 Verrucomicrobiales bacterium | reverse complement strand
GGGCGAATCCTGAGCATTTCTTTAAGTTGGTGATGCAGAAGGGGATGGCTCCCTCTCGCGAGGAGATCAAGGTCAATCCGCGTGCGCGCAGCGCTCGCCTGCGGGTGGCCGAGCGCCTGCCGACCGCTGTTCCGAACCCTGAATAGGAGATCGACTATGAGCAATAACCGTAATCACAAACGCTATCAGCGCCGGCTCGACGTCGGGTCGTTGTTGTCCCTATTGGCTCTCGGGGTCATCGTGACGACGGTTGCCTGTGGCTTTGTTGGCGGCATCAAGAACGCGCGTGTCGAGCGCGGCGATCGCAGGTGTTCTCTGGAGGCTGAGATCCGCGTTCTGGAGAAGGACGTGGCGACGCTGGATCAGCGTATCGCCAGTGGCTACGACCGGCGTTTGTTAGAGGGGGCATTGCGCGATCTCGGCAGTGCTTTAGTGCCGATTGAAAGCAGCGAACGCCTGGCCGGGCTGCCGGCGCCGATCGCCGACGGGCTGGCCTTTGGCCACGGTCGCGAACCGGGCATAACCATTATCGACATTAGTTTCCCAGGTGGATAGCCAATTACTCCATAGGCGTGCATTTGCCGTCACCGCGCTCCTCGTCCTCGCCTTCAGCGCGCTGTCGGTGAGGATCGTTTATGTCCAGGTGGTTCGCCATGATCACTATTCTGAGATCGCTCGCGGCGAGCGGATGGGACGGGAGTATCTGGCGGCGAAGCGTGGAGGAATTTCTGATCGCTATGGCGAGGCGTTGGTGCAGAACCAGCATGTCTGCGACATCGTTACTGATCGCAATCATTTGGTCGATATTCACGTCTGCCGCAGGGCGGTGGCGCGGGCTCGAGGGATGAGTGTTAGTCGGGTCGCGGAGCGTTTTGACGATGAGGCGGTGCGGCGGGAATTCGTGGTGCTGGCGGATGCGGCGATCGACTCGCTGTTGGGCGAGGGTGTCATTTCCATCGCCGAGGTGGTGGCTGATGAGAGCAAGGTGCGCGTCATGGTGGCGCGTGGTCTGCCCTTCGACCGCGCCGAGGGCGTTCGGATAGGCTTGCGCGAGCGGCGCATCGGCGGTTTCCGTTTTGAGGAGTCAATGGGTCGGCATTATCCCAACCCGGGACGGCTGACGCAGGTGCTGGGCATCACTGACGCCGACAATATCGGTCGCGAGGGGATCGAAGGGGCGCTGGATGATTATCTGTCCGGTGAGGCGGGAGAGCGTTGGGTGGAGCGCACGCGGCGCTCGGGCGAGGTGTCTTCCGAGGATGCGAGCAAGAAGCCGGCTAGGGACGGGAGCGATGTGGAGCTGACGATCGACATGGGTTTGCAGAACATCGTCGAGGGAGTTTTGGAGCGAGCGGTCGCCGAATATTCGCCGGAAAAGATCATGGCGGTGTTTATGAACCCGATGACTGGGGAGGTTTTGGCGATGGCCAGTCGCCCGCATTTTGACCAGTCCACTCGGCGCGGAGCACGAAAGATTCACCCGATTGCCGATCGCTACGAACCGGGATCGACGTTTAAGATCGTCACCCTCGCCGCTGCCTATGACCAGGGGCATGCGACTTCGGAATCGATCTTCTTTTGTCACAACGGCCATTATCGGGAGGGGCGGAGTTTGAAACTCAATGATCACCGCCCGTATTCCAATTTGAGCGCTCAGAACATCTTGGCGAAGTCGAGCAATATCGGCTGCTACATGCTGGCGAAACTGGTCGGGCGCCATACGTTTTATAGCTACATTAAGGATTTTGGTTTTGGTTCCAACACGCAGCTAGCGCTCACCGGTGAAGTGTCCGGTCTGGTGGTCAAGCCGGATACCGGGATGTGGAGTTCCACCTCGCTATCGAGAATCGCGATGGGTTACGAGGTCGATGTCACGGCGTTGCAGATGGTCAATGCGTTGTCGGCGATCGCCAATGGTGGCAATTTGATGAAGCCGCAGATTGTGCGTCGCGTTACTTCCTCGCAGAACGAGACACTCTATCAGTTCGCGCCGCGTAAGATTCGCCGTGTGGTTAGCGAAAGTTCGGCCAATCAGGTGAGTCAGGCGCTGATGGCGGTGATCGCCGAAGGGGGCACTGGCGGGGGGGCTGCTGTCGAGGGCTTCACGGTCGCGGGCAAGACGGGGACCGCTTTGAAACCGAAAACCGACCGCAGCAAGGGCTATCACAAGGGGCGCTACGTGGTGTCTTTCATGGGCTTTCTGCCGGCGGAGAATCCGGTGTTGGCGGGAATTATCGTCGTCGACGATCCGCAGAACGAGAAGAGCCGCCGCTACGGCGGCACCGTCGCTGCGCCCCTGTTCGCGGAGATCGCGGCTGCGGCGATGCCGCACATGGGGGTTTCCCCGACGGTGGTGCCGAGGCGGGCGATACGCAAGGTGCCGGGGGGAGGAACCCAATAGCGACGATTTGGATACTTTGATGCGTTTGAGTAATTTGGCAGAGATAGTGGACGGTGCGGTTCTCTCCGGCGGGGAGGATTTGGAAATTCGTGCGCTTTGTTATGACTCGCGTGCGGTGAAAGCGGGATCGCTGTTTTTTGCTCTGCGCGGGGGTGGTGACGATGGGCACGCCTATGTCAAAGAGGCGATCGAGAATGGTGCTTCGGCGGTGGTTGTGGAGAAACGTCGCGAAGAGTGGGCGGTGCCTTGCGTGACAGTGGCCGACACGCGGGCGGCGATGTCGGCGATGGCGGCCGCGTTCAATGCTCACCCGTCGCTGTCGATGAAGGTCGTCGGGATCACCGGCACGAATGGTAAGACGACGACGGCTTTGCTGCTGCACTCTTTGTTAGACGCGGCGCATCGTCGTCCGGGGCTGATTGGTACGATTCACTATGATCTGGGCGGCGGAGAGATTGTCCCCGCGACGCATACGACTCCGGAGTCGGCCGATTTGCAATCGCACTTGGCGGCGATGGTCGACAATGGCTGCCGGGCGGCGGTGATGGAAGTTTCCTCGCATGGGATCGACCAAGGGCGGGTCGCGGATGTGGCGTTTGACGTGGCTTTGTTCACCAATCTGAGCCACGACCATCTCGATTATCACGGCGATATGGAACGTTATTTCGCGGCGAAGCGGGGGCTGTTTGAGCAACTCGCGCGCGGGGAGGGGGAGGCGGTGCCGCTGGCGGTGATCAACTTCGATGACCGGTGGGGCAAGAAATTGCTGAGAGATTTTCCTGCCGGAAGGGCGGTTCCGATGACTTACGGAATGGGGGTCGGCGCCGATTACCGCGCCACCGACTTGCGCATGGGGCGCGAGGGGATCGAATTTACCCTCGCGGTGAAGAGTCGTCAGTTCCGTGCGCGGATTCCGCTGATCGGCCGTTTCAATGTTTATAATGCGCTCGGCGCGCTGGCCGCAGCGGTGGGCATGGGCTTGAATTTACGCGAGGCGGTTGCCAATCTGGCCAAGCTGCCGCAGGTGCCCGGGCGTTTGGAGAGCGTGTCTGAAGGGCGTGCCTTTCATATTTTTATCGATTACGCGCACACTCCCGACGCGCTGGAGAATGCGCTGGCGACGCTGCGCGATTTGGATCCAAAGCGCCTGATCGTGGTGTTCGGTTGCGGCGGTGGGCGCGATGTGCCGAAGCGGGCGCAGATGGGAGAGATTGCCTCGCGGATTGCCAACTACACGATCATCACCTCCGACAATCCGCGTGACGAGGCTCCCGAGGATATCATCCGCGACATCGAATCGGGGTTCGAGGGGGAGGCTTGCGAGGTATTGGTCGATCGTCGCGAGGCGATCGCCGCCGGAATTTCCTACATGACCCCGGGAGATATTTTGCTGATCGCCGGTAAGGGGCACGAGGACTATCAAGAGTTTGCCGGTCGCCGTATCGACTTCGATGATCGCGAGGTGGCACGTCAGATGTTGAATGATCGCGACCTCGCCCGCGCCGACATGGTGTGGGAGAGACGTCGGGAGGAGGAGGCGCGCGAGAGCGAGCGCAAGATGGGCGAGAGCCGCAGGCTCGAAGACGGAGAGGATCGGCGATGAAGCATTTGACGCTGGCGGCGATCGCTGATTTTTCCAAGGGCGCCATCGAGAGGGGCGGCCTGGCCGAACGGGTGAGTTCGGTTTCGACCGATACGCGGACGTTGGTTGAGGGGGCGCTGTATATCGCGCTGCGCGGAGAAAATTTTGACGGACATGATTACGTCGCGGCGGCAGTGGCAGCTGGTGCGGCGGCGGTGATGGTCGAGCGCGGTGTCGAGGTGGATCTGCCCGAGGGCGTCGCCTTGTTGCGTGTGGCCGATACGCTCTCCGGGTTGCAATCGCTGGCCGCCGGCTATCGAACGCACCTCGGGTTGACGGTGATCGGCGTCACCGGCAGCAATGGCAAGACTTCGACCAAGGACATGATCGCGGCCGTGCTGGGCGAGGAATTCGCAGTCAGTGCTACTGCCGGCAACCTCAACAACCATATCGGCCTACCGCTGACGATTCTGAGCGCCGACGAACGTCACGAATTCGGCGTTTGGGAGATGGGGATGAGCAATCCCGGTGAGATCGAAGTTTTGGCAAAGATCGCGGCGCCGGACGTCGGCGTGATCACCAATATCGGGGTCGCCCACATCGAGTTCATGAAGACGCGCGAGGCGATCGCGCAGGAGAAAGGCATGCTCGCCGAGGCGATCGGCGAGCGCGGGCTGATGGTGCTGTGTGCCGAGGACGAATTCAGCGCAGTCATCGCCGAGCGCACGAGCGCTCGGGCAGTGACCGTCGGTTTCGAGGAGGGGGACTTTCGCGCCGAGAAAATCGAGGTGGGCGCCGATGGAACGCGCTTCATTCTCGTCGCCGATGGTGATCGGCACTCCGTGGAGATCGGCGTTCCGGGCAGGCATATGGTGTTGAATGCATTGTTAGCGGCGGCGGTCG
>QIKC01000337.1 GCA_003232855.1 Verrucomicrobiales bacterium | reverse complement strand
TCTGGTACTCTGATCTGGAAATCTGGAGCGGATTTTATTATAAATTCACATTTTGGGCGAGGGGAAGTGGTTTTCAAGGTTCAAGCATATCCACCAAAGTCAGAAAACTTGATCAGCCATGGACAACATACATGACAGGGATCACTTTTAACCCTACAGAGGAATGGACGGAATATACATTTGTAGCTAAATCATTATTTGACGCAGATAATGATTTAGGATTAATGTTTTCAACAGGTGGAGCTGGAAAGTTATGGATCGACGATATTCGTATTGAGAAATTTACAGAAGATTGAGATCGTGCCAGCACAGAAATCGCATTTTTGTAGAACCCCAAAGCTCAGGTTTTATCCATCAAACTTCATTTTATGATTTTGTAACTATTCAAGTCTCAACAAAATTACGCCTGTAGGGATTCGAACTCCAAACCTCCTGATCCGTAATCATTTAGGAGCAAGAGCATTGATTACATAATGCGCTACATACTAAAGCGTTACAGAAAAATAATTTTCACTGTTGCTACTATTTGAGAGGCTAAATGCCATTATTTGATTATCAGTTTATTTATAAAAAAGAGTTGTATCCTTGTAGGAAGTCGCCCCTACTATTGTAGAAAGCAATTTACTACAAGGATACAATGAGCCAAAAAGAAAGAGGTGAAAAGATAAGAAGGCAAATTCTGCGGGATGTTGTCTACCACTCGGAGGACCTTGCAAAACATATTTCATCTATATTCTCAATTACGCCACAAGCAGCCAACCATCATATCAGGCGACTAGAAAAAAAATCTCTATTGGCCTCTACAGGAGTAGGCAAGGGCAAAAAATACTTTCTTGGAGATGTGCGCAAACACCAAATTCTTTTTAAGGTAACTGACGAACTGCAAGAAGATCGAATTTGGAGAGAACATTTTGCATTTATTTTTGAGGATATTCCAGAAAACATAGTAGATATTTGTCTCCACGGATTCACTGAGATGATGAACAATGTCATTGATCACTCTGAAGGTGAAGAGGTTTTAGCTGCGATCATTAGAGATAAAGAAAAGGTTCAGATGCGAATAATAGACAATGGGGAAGGGATATTCCGTCGCATTAAAAGGCTGGTTGATCTTCCTGATGAGAAAAATGCATTGTTCGAATTATCGAAAGGCAAGCTTACAACCGACCCAGATAATCATACTGGAGAGGGAATTTTCTTCACATCCCGCGCATTTGATGAGTT
Organism: Verrucomicrobiales bacterium; assembly: GCA_003232855.1. GTDB lineage: Bacteria > Verrucomicrobiota > Verrucomicrobiia > Verrucomicrobiales > DEV007 > SZUA-55. The sequence goes on along the minus strand of QIKC01000337.1, from coordinate 5,903 downwards.
TGAAATTGAATCTAAGGGATTAGAATTTAGCCACCACGAAGGGGACGGCTTTGATTTTCTAATGGACACCGATAGGCCGGCTGGAAAAATAGGAACCGTGGTCAGCATGATGATTCAAAGGGCTTCCAAGCGTATTATCAGGGAGGTTTTTGACAAATTTACTCAAGGTCCAGACGATTACGGATTTAATAGAACGGTGGTGCCGATGCAATTGGCTCAGTATGATAAAGAAAAGTTAGTGTCTAGGTCTCAGGCTAAGCGTATGTTGGCGCGTCTGGAAAAATTCGAGTATGTCATCTTTGATTTCAAAGGGATCAATGATGTGGGCCAAGCTTTTGCCGATGAGATATTCAGAGTGTATGCGCGTAATAATCCAGACATAAAACTTGTTCCAGTTCATATGGAAAAAGATGTTTCCAAAATGGTAAACAGAGCCATTCACGCTTCGGAGAAATAATCTCGAAAATAGCGACTATGGATAAGTTGAGTCTTGATTTAAAAGGGGGAAGTACGCCTGTAGGGATTGCCTGCGGCTGCGTGGTATGGATCACTGCGTGATCTGAATGGTGAACCACTTCGCGGTAAATCGCTCGAACTGCGTTCTCATCCCGACAGGGACCGGTGCTTTTAAGAAAAGTACGCCTGTAGGGATTCGAACCCCAAACCTCCTGATCCGTAATCAGGTGCTCTATCCAGTTGAGCTACAGGCGCTTTAATCGCCGCACACGGAAAATCTCCAGATGTGCGGGGGCGGAATTAAATCAGATGCGGGGCGATCCGCAAGGGAAAATTTGATCGCTTTCTTTGCGTCCTGATGACGGGGATTTTGACGGAATTAACAGAATTTACAGAATTTTTCTTTGGGAGCTTCGCTCCCTTCCGGAACCGTGGGACGGATTGTCTATCCGTCCGAGGGCGATGCCGCTTCCCCTAACAGGAATATGCACCCAAACAGATCAGACCTGAACACTTGAAACTTAAAACTTGAAACTCAAAACCCCCAACATGACTCGCCCGATCATCTCCAGACTATCCTCCGACACGTTTTCAAGGCCGTCGGCCGCAGTATGCCAACGGCCGCGGCTGATGTAGCCGGAGTCGATGACGTTCAGCGCCGGGATACCGGCGGCGTTGAGCGGCACGTGGTCGTCGGTGATCTGTGCGCCATACATGCCGAAGCGTTGGCGCACGCCGACCGCCTCGGCGGCGCGGTAGAGGGCGGCTAGCAGGTGGCGTGGCGAGTCGTTGGGCGGGTCGGTCGCCGACGAGGTCGAGCACGAAGGCGGCGCGCGGCTTGCTCTCGGGCGGCGCCGAGCGCCAGCCCTTGGCGAAGTGGCGACTGCCGTAAAGCCCATCGACTGGGGTGAACTCCACGACCGCTTCCTCGCCGTCGAAGAACACCAGTTCCACGCCGGCGGCGAACTTTGGGTCGGCAGCTAGGCAGCGACCCATCTCTAGCAGAACGCCGGTGCTGGAGCCACCGTCATTGGCGCCGTCGAAATCGATGTCGTCAAAAATCTTGGTGTCGTAGTGCGAGCAAAGCAGCACCATCCCAGCGCCATCGTCCCAGTCGATGGGGGTGCCATCCGCCGAGCGGCGGGCGCGCAGGTTGACGAAAACGACTTCGCCGCGCGGGGTCATGTCGGTGAAGGTCTGGCGGCTCAACTCCCAGCCGGAGGCCGCCAACTGCGCCTCGATATAACGCCGCGCCGCCTCTGCGGCCGGGGTGCCGGGGTGACGGGGACCCAGCGCTACCAGCTGTTCGACGTGGGCGAACGCCCGCGACCCCGAAAATTCTTCGACACTGCCGCCGCCGCTGTTGTCACGTTTTGACGAGACCACGAAGGCTACCGCCGCCGCGCCGACTGCGGCCACCACGACCAATGGCAAAATCGAAGCTCGGGCGATCATTAGCCGACTCCCATCAGCTCCAGCAGGCGGTCGAGATCTTCGTTGCCGTAGTACTCGATCTCGATCTTGCCCTTTTTGTCGCCGTGGCGAATCTGCACCTGGGTGGCCAACCGCGCGCGCAGGCGCTCCTGCACTTCGGCAACCGCTGCCGACACCTGACCCGCGCCGCTGCCGCTCTTGGTGCTGGCGGAAGTGGCGGCGGAGGGGTTGAGATGCGCGCTCACCAGTTTTTCCGTCGCGCGCACGGTGAGCCCGCGCTTCACCACCTGCTCGGCCAACAGCAATTGCTCGGCTTCCGCCTTCACGCCTAACAACACTTTGGCATGTCCAATGCTGAGACGACCGGCTATCAAATGCTCCTTGGCCTCGCTACAGAGATCGAGCAGGCGCATGGCGTTGGCCACGGTGGCGCGGCTTTTGCCAACCCTGCGGGCGATCTCCCCCTGAGTGGTGTCGAACTCTTTGGCCAGCCGCACGTAGGCCTCGGCCTCTTCCACCGGGTTGAGATCCTCGCGTTGTAAATTCTCGATCAGCGCCATCTCCAGCACGTCGCGGTCGCTGGCTTCGCGAGCGATGACCGGCACGGTATCGACGCCGAGCTGCTGGCAGGCGCGCCAACGCCGCTCGCCAGCGATCAGCTCCAGTTTGCCGGCTACCCTGCGCACGATGAGCGGCTGAATGACGCCGTGTTCGCGGATTGAATCGACCAGTTCGTCGAGCGCGCCCTCGGTGAACTGCTTGCGCGGCTGCAGCGGGCTGGGGACGATATCGATGAGCCGCGCCGCCACCACGTGGTCACCCGGAGCCGGAGCCGCCGATGCCGGAACAGCGGGCTCCGCAGAGCGATCGCCCTTATCGACGCTGCCGATCAGCGCGCCCAATCCTTTTCCTAGTCCCCGCTTGGCCATCTCCGATTATCAGTGAACAATGATCAATTAACAACGGCTGATGCAAAATTGTTCATTGATAATTGAGCCTTGCCCATTGTCTCTAGCCCAGCCGGTAGGTGATGCGTGCCTTGTCGATGTCGTAGGGCGACATCTCCATCCTCACGCGGTCGCCGACCACCAGCCGGATCCAGCGTTTGCGCATCTTCCCAGAGATGTGCGCGAGCACTTCGTGGCCGCTCGCCACCTTGACCTTAAACATCGTTCCCGCCAAAACTGCGCTGATCGTGCCCTCGATTTCTTGCGACTTGCCGTCTTCGCCACGCTCATCGCGCCGACGGCTGCTGGCAGCGATGCCTTTCTTGTCGACGCGGCGTTCACGCGCCTTACGCGCTCTGGTTCTTTTTTCGTTACCCATATAAGTGGTGTCTCAGGTGCCGCCCAAAGGGGGAACAGTCAAGAAAACTTAGCACAACTTTGACAAAACCCCATTTTTTCGTGACCATCCCACCTCTCAAACCCCATGGATATGCCCGAACCCAGTCGCCACCGCCCGCTACCCGCACCCCACCTAACGGCTTTTTTTGCCGCGCTGCTGCCGCCGTTCAGCAGTTTGCTGGTGCTCAAATTCGATCCGGGGCGCCCATTGGTGCGCTTCCACGCCACCCAATCCGTGATTTTCGGATGCGCCGTGCTGGCCGGTTACGCACTGCTGGCGGGCTTCGCGATGCTGATGCGCGATCGCCCGGAAATCGGCGTGCCGCTGACCCTGAGCGCCAGCGCACTGTTCGTAACCGTCTGGCTTTTGCTCTGGCTGGTGCAGCTGATCGCGGCGCTGAGCGGGCGCGAGTGGGAGATGCCAGTGTTCGGCTCCCTGGCGCGACGCATCATCGCCCGCGGCGGTAAAAAATAATCCGCATGAATCTGCGCCGATCCTCAGTCACTATTTCCTCGGTTTACCCGCCATCGAAATTGCGAGAGAAAACAACACGACGATGAACTTCAATTTTTCCAAATTTGGTCAAAAGCTCAACCAGCGCGATGGCATCGTCGAGCTGATGGACGATCTCGGCAAAGCGATGTCCACCCACCCGGACATGCGCATGTTAGGCGGCGGCAATCCCGCCGCCATCCCCGCCATGCAGGAAGTCTTCCGTCGGCGCTTTGACGAGATGTCGCAAGACACTCAGGCGTTTGACAAAATGTTAGTCAACTACGACGGCCCGGCCGGTAACCCGCGCTTTCTCTCCGCCGTCGCCGAATGCCTCAGTCGCGAAACCGGTGCCGCGTTGCGCCAGCAGAACATCGCCGTCACCAGCGGCGGCCAGACGGCGTTCTTCTTCCTCTTCAACCTGCTGGCCGGTGAGTTCGCCGACGGCTCGCACAAAAAAATCCTGCTGCCGCTCGCCCCCGAATACATCGGCTACGCCAATCAGGGGATCGGCACCGATTTGTTCATCGCCCAACCGGCACTCATCGAGGAAACCGGGCCGCACGAGTTCAAATATCACGTCGATTTCGACAACCTGCAAATCGGCGACGACATCGCCGCGATCTGCGTCTCGCGCCCCACCAACCCCAGTGGCAACGTGCTCACCGACGCCGAACTCGGCCGCCTCTCCGAATTGGCCAAGGCGCACGACATCCCGCTGATCATCGACAACGCCTACGGCAATCCCTTCCCCGGCGCCATCTTCACCGAGGCCTCGCCGCTCTGGGACGAGCACATCATCCTCACCCTCAGCCTGTCAAAACTCGGCCTGCCGGGCACCCGCACCGGCATCGTCGTCGCCAACGAAAAAGTCATCGAAGCGATCTGCGCCGCCACCGCCGTCATCGGTCTGGCCAACAACAATATCGGCCAAGCCATCACCGCGCCGATGCTGGAGAGCGGCGAGCTGATCGCCCTCAGCCGCGACGTCGTCCGCCCCTACTACCGCGAGCGCTCAGAGCGCGCGCGGCGCATCGCCGCCGAGGCGTTCGGCGATTCCACCCCCTACCGAATCCACGTCGGCGAGGGCGCCTTCTTCCTCTGGTTCTGGTTCGAAGGCCTACCCATCACCACCCGCGAACTCTACCGCCGCCTCAAGGCGCGCGACGTGCTGGTCGTCCCCGGCGAGTATTTTTTCTACGGCTTAGAAAATCAATGGAAACACAGCGAAGAATGCATCCGCGTCACCTTCTCACAACCGGAGCCAGTGGTGCGCGAGGGCTTAGAAATCATCGCAGACGAAGTGCGCCGCTGCTACGCAATGTAGCTGGGGGCGCTGACCCCGGCGAGTGCGGTATCGTCGCAGTTCCCACGCAGTTTCAGCAACAACACCGCCCCCCCGGCCTCACCGCGGCCGGCTACAGGAAACGGCCAATAATCGGCCCGAGCTTGAGCTTGGTCTTCTCCGGCCACAGCGAGCGATCAGTGATCAACGCCCCGTCCAAAGCCCGGTGCTCGGCCCAGTCCGGCGCTGCGGGGATCTTGCCGATCGCCGCCGCGACGATACCCTTCGCCGCTTCGGCATTGGCGCCCAAATGGCCGATCACCGCCTCGGCAGTCACCGGCTCCTCCTCGGTCTTCCAGCAATCGTAATCGGTCACCATCGCCAGAGTCGCCATCGACATCTCCGCCTCGCGCGCCAGCTTGGCCTCCGCCAGATTGGTCATGCCGATCACATCAAAACCTTGCCGCTGGTTGCTGAGCGATTCAGCGCGTGTCGAAAACGCCGGCCCGTCCATGTTCACATAAGTGCCGCCATCGTGGACTTTGCCACCATGAACATCCGCCGCCACCTCGCGCAAAATCGCGCGCAGCCCATCGCTCAACGGATCGCCAAAGGCCACGTGCGCGCAGATTCCCTCGCCAAAAAACGTGTGTTCGACACGGCGACTGGTGCGATCGAAAAACTGGTCGGGCAAAACGATGTCGCGCGGCGCGTACGCCTCCTGCAAGCTACCCACCGCCGTCACCGCGATCGTCCAGCGCACCCCCAACGATTTCAGCGCCCAGATATTCGCTCGATGATTGAGCTCATGCGGCAAAATGGTGTGCCCTCGTCCATGACGCGGCAGAAAGAACACCTTTCGCCCACCGAGACGCCCACTGATCAACAC
>QIKC01000013.1 GCA_003232855.1 Verrucomicrobiales bacterium | reverse complement strand
GTGCTGGTGCAGAAGAGTGGTTACTTCGCGCGTGCCGCACGCCCGAACGCGCGCGATTTGGAACTGATCAAACGAAGCGCCGCCGCCGCTGCCGAGGCCGCTCTGCGTGGCGAGAGTGGGGTCGCGGCACTCGACATGGACGCCGATGGCGAGATGTCGATCATCGCTTTTCCACGCATCAAAGGCGGTAAGCCTTTCGATATCGACGAACCGTGGTTCGGCGAACTGTTAGCGGCGATCAGTCAGCCCAAAGGCGCGAAGGTGGTGACGCATTAGTAATTCAGTGCCAGGTACTTGCAAGGTACTTGCATGATTCCCACGTGGGAGGCGCGAGAGCGATTCGGCCAGAAACAGGGCGTTTCTACGATGGGAGGGTGGGCATTGACAGCAAATGGCGTTTTCGCAGCCTGTTCGGCGGATTGGATGGGGCGATGGTGCGGGAGGCGCGTTTTTTAGGCGAAATTCAAGTCACTAAAATTATTAGAATGAGCGGGAATGGGTGGTCGTCGGGGCGCTTCGAATTCGCCTCAGATCAGCGAGATGTCTCTGTTTTAGGGGGCAAATCTGGGGAGAGATATTTGAGAACTTATTAGCGGAAATTAACAATTTAGAGTCGCAAAAAAAAACCTTTTCTGTAACTCGTTGATCGCCATAATCGCGGGCTTGGCGGCTCTGTCAGGACGATATTTTTGTTTTGCCGAGCCCCAATATGTTGTGCATATTCCCGCTCGCTTCACCCATATCTTGTGTTTTTGACCCAAAACCCCGGATTTCGGAATCTTGAAGCAAAATCGGGCTTTTTCCACAAGGCAACCCCCCCATCTGGGGCGGAGCTTCGGGAGAAAAAGTCCTTAAGAAATCCGTAATATTAACGAAATGCTACAACAATTTAGACAGGAGAAAACGAGCTAATGGAAAAGACGTTCAAAGTCGGCAATAAGGAGTTTGTCCTGGATCAGGACAAAGCGGAAGAAGCTTTCGCGGCGAAGCAGGTGATCAACGGTCGGGTGACTCCGGCTTTCAACCTTTTGCCGTTGAAATACGGCTGGGCCTACGACCTCTATCGGACGATGAAGGCCAACCACTGGGAGCCTGAAGACATTCCGATGGGCAAGGACATCGAACAGTGGCAGTCGGATCGTGAGCTGAGCGACGCCGAGCGCTGGATCATCCGCATGGGCATCGGTTATTTCTCCGCCGCTGAGGGTATCGTCGGCGACAACGTCCTGCACGTCATCCGCGAGCTGGTCACCGCACCGGAACTGAAGCTGGTGCTCGGCCGCCACGCCCACGAGGAGAACATTCACGCTGATTCGTTGCTCTACATGATCAGCTCGTTGGGCATCAACCCGCACGAGTGCGAGGCGATGTTCGAGCAGATCCCCAGCATCTTGCGTAAGAATGAGTTCGTCACCCGCGTTTCGCACGAGCTGCGGCGCGACATGGACATGACTGACCCGGCGAACAAGAAGCTCTTCGCCAAGGACATTTTCGTCTTCGGTCAGTGCATGGAAGGGACTCAGTTTTACGGGCTTTTCGGCATGATCCTGAGCCTCTACCGGCAGAACAAGTTCCCCGGCATTGGCCAGATGTTCCGCTATACGCTGCGCGACGAGTCGAACCACATCGAGCTGCTGCGCAACTTGTTCATGGATTTGGTCGAGGAGAATCAGGAGATCTGGACAAAGGAATTCCGCGAGGAGCTGCGTGCCACCATGGCCGAGGCGATCGAGCTCGAAAAGGAGTTCATCTCCGACTGCCTGCCGGTGAATTCGCTCGGTCTCAGCTGTGACGAATTCGTCCGTTACATCGAATACATCGCCGACTGCCGGCTGGAGGGCGTCGGGCTCGAACCGCTCAACCCGGGTGTCGAGAATCCTTTTCCTTGGCTTGCCGAAATGATGGATCTCAAGAAGGAGCAGAACTTCTTCGAAGGCCGCGTCACCGAATATCAGAAGTCCTCTTCCTTAGAATCCATCAGCGACGACGAACTCTAGCCCCGGTTGATCGACTCGCTGCTCCTACCGCAGCCACCAACCGCGCCCGGAACACCCAAATTACTTACCACGAAAAACGCTTTATATGATCGGCAGAAACATCCTTGAAGAAGACATCCGGCTGAAACGCTTCGCCTCCACTCCATCCGACCAGCGGCCGCGCTTTGATTGGTCTGACGTCGCGCGCGAACAGGCACCTGCAGTTCCCGGTCAGCTCCAAATCAAGATCGAGATCGGTGGCCAGCAGCGCGACTTCGACATCGCCGAAGTCGCCGACACCGTCGGTGGCGCTCTCACCGACCTGCTTCTCTCCCGTCAGGAGGAGGACATTTATAACGACGCCAACCGCAACATGGTGGCGGGCATCGCGCGCTCCGTGACCGAGGAAATCGTCGAACAGAGCGAGCAGGAGCGTGCATCAGAAGTCACCTTTGACTCGGTGGAAATGACCAAGATCATCGAGCGCGCACTGGTGAAAAATAACGCGCATGATGTCGCCCGCAGTCTGATCATCCGCTCTCAGCGTAACGCCGTCCAGCCGCCCGAACCCGGGGTCGATGGTGGGCAGAAAGCGATCAAGGTTATCCGTCGCAACGGCAAGGCCGTCCCTTGGAATCCCAGTAAGGTCGAGGTCGCCGTGCGCAAGGCTTTCCTGTCCCTGCACTTCGACTCGGATCCAGCCGCCGCCGTGGCCGCCGGCCTCACCGAACGCATCACCGCCGCCGGTGTCGAATTTCTTAATATCGAAGACTTGCAAGACCGCGTGCAGGAGGAGCTCATGCGGCAGGGGCATTTCAAGGTCGCGGAGGCCTACATCCTCTATCGCGCCCACCGCACCATCATGCGTCAGGCTGAGGTCGCCATCGAGGAGGCGGCGGTCGCCGAGAGCGGGGAAGACCCGAATCAGGACTCGCTCATCTTGGTGAGCAACACCGACGGCTCCACCTTCCTCTGGGATGGCGCCGACCTGCGCAAACGCATCGAATTCGCCTCTCTGGAACTCGATCTCTGCCTCGACAGCGAGACCATAGAGCGCGAGCTGCGCCGTTCGGTGTTCCCGGAGATGTCCAAGGCCGACCTCGACAAAACCATCATCCTCAACGCCAAGAGCCTCATCGAGCGCGACGCCGATTTTGCTAGGTTCGCCGCCCGCATCCTGCTCACCTTTATCTATGAAGAAGTGCTCGTGTGGGACATTCTCAAGGACGGCATCGGCGCCTTGCCCGCCGCCCATCGCACTGGTTTCAAGGCGAACCTGCAGCGCGGTATCGAGATCGGTCGTTTCAATAAGCGCCTGCGCGAGCACGAAATCGATCGTCTAGCCGACGCGCTCGACCCCGCCGCCGACCTCGACTTCGACTACCTCGGCATCCAGACCCTCTTCGACCGTTACCTCACCGTCGATAAGACCAGCGACAAACATCGCCGCATCGAGACCCCGCAACTGTTCTGGATGCGCGTCGCCATGGGGCTGTTCCTCGACGAGAAGAACGGCCGCACCGACAAGGTGCTCGACCTCTACAACCTCTACAAGAGTCGCCGCTTCTGCTCGTCGACCCCGACCTTGTTCAACTCCGGCACCAAGCATTCGCAACTCAGCTCCTGCTACCTCTACAAGGTCGACGATTCCATCGAATCGATCATGCAGCGCGGCATCGCCGAGAACGCTTACCTCTCGAAATGGGCTGGTGGGCTCGGCGGCTCCTGGACTGCGGTGCGCGGCACCGGCAGCCACATCCACGGCACCAATGGCGAGAGTCAGGGCGTTATTCCCTTTCTCAAATTGCACAACGACCAGTTGGTCGCCGTCAATCAGGGCGGCAAGCGCCGCGGCTCCGGCTGCGCCTATCTGGAGACTTGGCACGTCGATATTCAGGACTTCCTGGAACTGCGTAAGAACGTTGGCGACGAGCGCCGTCGTGCGCACGACATGAACACCGCCAACTGGGTGCCCGACCTGTTCATGAAACGCATGGAGGCGCGCGCTGGCTGGACTCTATTCCGCTCCAACGAAGTGCCCGACCTTCACGAGCTCTACGGCGCCGCTTTCGAACAGCGCTACATTGAATACGAGGCCAAAGCCGAGGCCGGCGAAATGTTTGGTAAGAAAATCTCCGCCATCGACCTTTGGAAGAGCATGCTCAAAATGCTCTTCGAGACGGGGCACCCGTGGATCACCTTCAAAGATCCCTGCAACGTGCGTAGCCCGCAGGATCACTGCGGCGTCATCCACAGCTCCAACCTCTGCACGGAAATTACTCTCAACACCGGCGAAGACGAGACCGCTGTCTGCAACCTCGGCTCCATCGTGCTCGACAATCACCTCGACGCCGCTGGCGAAATCGACCACCAGAAACTGCGCGACACCGTGCGAATCGCCGTGCGTGCCCTCGACCGCGTCATCGATATCAACTTCTACCCCACCGAGGCCGCCCGCACAGCCAACCAGCGCCATCGCCCCATCGGCCTCGGCATCATGGGCTTGCAAAACGCTCTGTTTCAGCGCGATACCCCCTTCGCCAGCGCCGAGGCCGTCGAGTTCAACGACGAGTTCATGGAGGCTCTCACTTACTACGCCTACGAGGCCTCCAGCGATCTGGCGGCCGAGTTTGGCAGCTACTCGACCTACGAGGGATCGAAGTGGCACCGCGGCCTGCTGCC
>QIKC01000012.1 GCA_003232855.1 Verrucomicrobiales bacterium | reverse complement strand
AAATCGGCCACTGCCGAGACGAGACCATGCTGGTCGGGGCACGACACAAGCAGGATCGCATGGTGGGGGATGGAGGCAGATGACATGTTGGCGTTGCGCTCGGGGGGAAGGAGCCCGGGCTCGGCCAAGCCCTAGCAGGGGAGCGCGGCGACGGCAAGCACGATCCTGTGGCGGTGGTGGCCACGTGGGGGAGAACGACGGGGCACTGGTGAAAAAGTGCTCGGAATATGGCTTACACTTTAGCTCGACCCCTCATTCGAATCTGACGAGTTCTGATGCGGGGAGGAAGTCTGAGATGACGATCTCTTCGCGATATTCGTAGAAGGCGGCGTCTTGGGACACAGGTCGCCCGCTCTTCTTGGGAGTCAGTCCGTCAGGCTCTGGCTGCCGGGCACGCCGCTTAGGACTCTTTTTCACTTACTGCCTCCACCGCCCCGGCAAGATCCATGCCAACCATTACGACATCACGAGCTATCCCACCGTCTCCGGGCTGGGCGTTCGAGTAGTATACCTCGGGCATTTCCGCCACGCTGGACTCTGACCCGAGGATGCTCCCAGCGCCCTTGAGTAGCTCTTTTATGAATTCTCCCATTACTTTGTAAACAAGCGCCCCTTCGGTCGCGGTGTCAATAGCGAGGACGGCTCGGGAAATTCCCGTAGTAGGGGATTGCTCCCACTAGATCCTTAGCTTTGAGGTGATTAGACTTTGGACTTGCGTGTCTCGCCTTCGATTTGGTCACGCCCTTTTCGCCCCCAAACGAAGGCGGTGCTAATCGCTGCTGCAGTAGCAATTACTGTGGCTGAGGCGACTTTCGCGTGGCCGTTTGAGACCATGTGCCATGCGAGAACGATGATCGAGATAAGGCCTAGAAAGCCGAGGATCTGACCAAATCGCATGAACCCGAGGCCGCGCTTGTTCATGTCCCGATCAAATTCGAGTGAATCTTGTTCGATTTTTCGACGGTGCTTCGATTCGTCCTGCCACTGAGTGACGATGAGTGCGCCTAATCCGGGTTGGAACTTTTCGTACTCAGCAAGTTCGTCGGGAGCGGGTATTGGCCCCGTGCGGGTTACCTGCTGGTGAATCTCTTGGCGTTGCACCGTGACCGGCTTCCCAGCAGTGGGCGGCTGTCGTTCAGACTTGGCGACGGCGCTGCTATCCCTATTCTTCCGATTCCGGCTCTTGTTGCTCATTTCTTGCGATAACCGATTGGAAGTCGGCACCGATCCGTTCGGCGTCTTCCCTTAAGGATTCTTCTGCCGTGCTGTTCTTTTTAAATGTGGTGCGCCACTTGTTAAAACTGGGTCTCTCCCCTACGACAAACAGAGCGTTACCAACTCCCTCAAGGAAGCAGCGGGCGAAATAGCGCGATTGGATGTTTTGCTGACGCATCTGTGACGCAAGGTAAACGCATGACAACGCCCTGCAAACGCATTATTCATTGGGGTTTGGCGAGTTTTCCAAGTTGGAAAAAAGTGCTCGGAAGAGGACTCGAACCTCCACGGGATTGCTCCCACTAGATCCTTAGTCTAGCGCGTCTACCAGTTCCGCCACCCGAGCAAGGGGCTTCCCCGAAGGGAATGCGGCCAACCCGTTTCCGGGAGGGCGCCAATAGTCGTGTGAGACTGGCCGTGGATCAAGCAGATCTTTTGCAATCATTCTGCGGGCGGCTCGGTCGCTCGTTCCGGTGTCGCTTCGCAAAGTTGGCGCCAGCCGGGGAAGCGCCAGGTGTTGGGGAAGGCGCGGCATTGGGCGGGTTTGGCCTCGTGGACGATGCAGTCGCCGCCGTCGAGCAGGGTGCAGGAGCCGTCGGCTTTCTGGGCGAGGGTGAGGCCGGAACGCGTACGCCGCAGGGCGGTGCGGGTTTGGATGAACGCGTGCTCCGATTGGCCGAGGTGGGCGGCCATGGCGCGAATTTCGGCGTCGGATAAAACGACTTCGCCCGGCCAGCGGCAGCAGGCGCCGCAGCGTTGGCATTGATAGCGAATTTCGGGGGTGTCCATTTTTTGGTGGTCGGGTCGTCGAGCTTCCCTTATGGAGCAGACAGATGGGAATTGTCGAGTCATGAAAATTCTGGTGGTCGGGAGCGGCGGTCGCCTCGGCGGTGCGTTGGTGCGATTGTTGTCAACGCAGCATGAGGTGTCGGGGTTGCGGCGCGCCGATCTCGATCTGGCGGACGCCGGGGCGGTGGAGTTGACTTTGAGGGCGGCGGAGTTCGACGTTTTGCTGACTCCGGCTGCGCTGACCAACGTCGATTACTGCGAGGCGCATCCGGATGAGGCGATGGCGGTGAACGCTCGGGCACCGGGTCTGATGGCGCAGGTGGCGGCGGAGAAGGGCGCGCGCATGATTCACTTCAGCACCGATTACGTTTTCGACGGGCGCGACCCGGCACCGCGCGGCGAGGCGGATGCGGTGAATCCGTTAGGTGCGTATGGCCGATCAAAGGCGGCTGGGGAGGCGGCGGTGCTGGCGGTTAGCGGCGCGTTTCTGGTGGCGCGCGTTTCGTGGATCTTCGGTCCTGACCGACCGAGCTTCCTCGATTCGATCATCCGTCGGGCGATGGCGGAGGATGAGGTGTCGGCGATCGCCGATAAATTTTCCACGCCGAGTTACAGCCACGATTTGGCGGCGATGGTGGAGGTCTTGTTGGCAGGGGAGCCGGCCGGCGGGTTGCTGCACCTTTGCAATGCGGGAGAATGCAGTTGGCAACGCTACGGGCAGGTGGGGCTGGACGCGGCTGCGGCTGCGGGGATTCCGTTGCGGGCGCGGCAGGTTGGCGCGATGTCGCTCGCAGACATGGATTTCGCGGCGCCGAGGCCGCAGCACACGGCGATGTCGGTCGCTCGCTACCGCGAGTTCGCCGGGGCGCTACCCCGCCCTTGGGAAGAGGCTGTCGATGCGTATGTACGGGAGTTTCGGGATGCGTTTTGATCGAAATTCCGAAATCACAGTAAGATATCTGCCCTCGGATCCACGGGGCGGGTGAGTCGCAAGTTTAGAAACTGTTGAAATTTAAGAATTCTTAATTGGATTTGTGAGGCATCCGCATCTATCTGCCCTAGTATCCAAGCAGATATTGAAACGAATCAGCTGATAGAACCGGCGGTTTGGATACGTAGAATCATTTTCGGAGAACATCACGACGACTCGCGCACATGTTTGGCAAACTTTTTGGGTTTTTCACCACTGATATCGGTATCGATCTAGGAACGGCAAACACGTTGGTGTTTCTCAAGGATCACGGGATCGTGTTGCGCGAGCCATCGGTGGTCGCGGTCAAGACGGGCACTAGCGAAGTGTTGGCGGTCGGCGATGACGCGAAGCGGATGTTGGGGCGGACGCCGGGGAACATCTCTGCGATCCGGCCGTTGAAAGATGGGGTGATCGCCGACTACGAAATTACCGAGGCGATGTTGAAGCATTTCATCCAAAAGGTGCAGCCGCGGCGCGGGGCATCGCGCCTGCGGGTGGTGGTGGCGGTGCCCTCGGGAATTACCGAGGTGGAGAAGCGGGCGGTGAAGGACTCGGCGACACAGGCGGGCGCGCGCGAGGTGTATTTGATCGAGGAACCGATGGCGGCGGCGATCGGCGTCGGCCTGCCGATCCAAGACGCGAGCGGCAACATGATCGTCGACATCGGCGGCGGCACGACAGAGGTGGCGGTGATTTCGTTGTCGGGGATTGTGCAAAGTCGCAGCGTCCGCGTGGCGGGCGACGAGCTGGACGAGGCGATCGTCGCCTATATGAAGCGCGCTTATAATTTGATGATCGGCGAGCGCACGGCGGAGGATGTGAAGATCCGTCTCGGTTCGGCATATCCGCAGGAGAAGGAGAGCGCGCTCGACGTGAAGGGGCGCGATCTGGTGGCGGGGTTGCCGAAGACTGTCACGGTGTCTTCATCGGAAATTCGCGAGGCGATGGCGGAGCCGCTGGCGGCGATTGTCGATGCGGTGCGGGTGACGCTGGAGCGCTGTCCGCCGGAACTGGCCGCAGACTTGGTTGATCGCGGGATCGTGCTGGCGGGTGGTGGTGCGTTGTTGAAAGGGATGAGCGAGCTTCTGTCAGAGCAGACCGGCCTGCCGACCCACGTTGCCGAAGATCCGCTGAGCGCCGTCGCCGAGGGCGCTGGCAAGGTGCTGAGCGAGCTGGGATTCCTCAAAAAAGTAACGAGCGCCGGCGTGTGATCCGACGCTGTCCACAATCGAATGCCAGCACCGCTGTCACTGTAACACGATGAAGAAGACGAACCTGATCGCCCTGATCGTGTTCATTTTGGCGCTGGTCTGGGTGTTCACTTTGGACAATATCGCGATCCGCAATATCCAGTCGAAGGTGCTGGGCATCTTCGGCTTGGCGCACAAAGCGGTATCATCGGTGACCTTCGACAACGATGTAGTGAATGGGGAGCCGATCGGCGCCGTCGACATCAGCGCGAAATATGAGAAAGAGGAACTGGCCGGGCGTTACAGCCAGCTTCTACACGAGCTGTTCGAGCTGCGTGCCTGGCAGGGGCATATCGACCACCTGCGCGCCGAGAACATCGATCTGCAACGCTCGCTCAACTTTGTTAATTTTAAACAGCGGCAGAATCAGAGGCTCATCGCGGCGCGGGTGATCAAGCGTCAGAGTGGCAGTTGGTGGAAGACGATCATTA
>QIKC01000001.1 GCA_003232855.1 Verrucomicrobiales bacterium | reverse complement strand
GAGGTGGGTGGGTGGGTGGAAAGACACGGCGGATCTTTTCGGATTTTTGGGGCAGCACAAGCTACCCCAAAAGGGAGGCGCGCGCTAACAGTCTGTCGGAATTGGGTCTGCCGGATTCGGTTTCCTGATTCGAGGTGGGGTTGTCGGGCTCCAGCGGGATGGGGCGAGTACCGAGAGTTCAAGGGAGAGTTCAAGGGGGCTGACCCGTTGTGCTCTTTGTCCCGCTGTGTTCGCTTTGGATGGCAAGGTTTTTCTCCTTTTGTGGAGGCATGATCGCCGGCATGGAACTGTCCGGCGGCGATGGCGCGATCAGCGTCGCAGTCGATGCTGTCGCCCTGTAGCTGGGGGCGCTGACCCCGGCGGGTGCGGTGTGGTTGCAGTTGCGCCGCTCTGTTTCAGTTACGGGGTCGCCCTCGCCGGCCTCACCGCGGCCAGCTACAGCTGGTCGCTCTGTTGTTGGGGGCGCTGACTTCGGCGGGTGCGGTGTGGTTGCCGTTACAGCGCTCCGTTTTAGTTGCGGGGTCGCTCTCTCCGGCCTCACCGCGGCCGGCTACAGTTGAGGAATATTCGTTCTCGACACCGCAGATCGGCGGGGTAAGGATTTGGGGAAATGCGGGCGTCGGCTATCGGTGACCGCTTTGAACCCCGCTTTGAACCCCTAGAAAATACGAGATGAAGAACTTATTTGTGCCTTTTGGTGTGTTGTTGATGTTGGCGTTGAGCGCGCCGCTGGGTTTGGCGCAGGAGCTGGTGCCGACGGTGCAGGAGGCGGTGGGCGCGGCGAATACTGCGTGGATCATGACGGCGACGGCATTGGTGCTGTTCATGACGATTCCGGGACTTGCGCTGTTTTACGGCGGGCTGGTTCACCGTCGCAACGTGCTCTCGGTGCTGATGCATTGCTTTGCGCTCACTTGCGTGATGAGCATTGTTTGGTTGGTGGTCGGCTACTCGCTGTCGTTTTCTCCGGGCAATCGCTACATCGGTGGTTTCAGTGCGCTGTTTGGCAATGGTCTGAGCGCGGACGATTCGGGCGGCTCTGGGATCCCGGATGTGCTGTTTTTTGCTTTCCAGATGACGTTTTTCATTATCACTCCGGCGCTGATTATCGGCACTTTTGTCGAGCGGGTGAAGTTTTCGGCGATGCTGATTTTCTCGGTTCTGTGGGGCTTGCTGGTTTATGCGCCGGTGTGTCACATGGTTTGGGCCGAGGGTGGGTGGTTTTTCGAGATGGGGGTGATCGATCTGGCGGGCGGGATCGTGGTGCATATCACGGCGGGGGTCGCGGCGCTGGTGTTTTGTATCGTGCTGGGGCCGCGTAAGAACCCGATGCCGCCGCACAATCTGCCGATGACGGTCACTGGCACGGCGATGCTGTGGGTTGGTTGGTTTGGTTTCAATGGCGGTAGCGGCTTGGTGGCGGATGGCTCGGCGGCGATGTCGATCACGGTAACGCATCTGTCCGCCTGCATGGCGGCTTGCACTTGGGCGGGGATCGAGTGGATCTATTCTAAGAAGCCGAGTGCGCTCGGCGCTGCCACTGGCGCTATTGCCGGTCTGGCGGCGATCACTCCGGCCGCTGGTGTGGCGGGGCCGATGGGGGCGTTGTTGATCGGCTTTCTCTCCGGTGTGGCGTGCTACTATTTTTCCGTGAAGGTGAAGAAGAAGTTTGGTTACGATGACTCGCTGGACGTGGTCGGCGTACACGGTGTCGGCGGCTTGCTGGGCACGATCATGGCGGCGGTGGTGGCGATCCCTGCTCTGCAGGGGTTCGGCGGCGAGGGGTATGATGTTGTCGGGCAGTTGGGGAAACAGTTGCTGGCCTCGTTGGTCGTGGTGGTGTTTGCCGGCGTGGTGTCTTATATCGTCATCAAGGTCGTGCAGGCGACGGTCGGCTTACGCGTCGATGAGCAGGATGAGAGTGTCGGTCTCGACCAGTCCTCACACGGCGAGACGGCGTATAACGATTGAGCTTTTCTACGGGGAACTCGTTTGTCCGGTTTAGCGTGATCGGGTGGCGAAGGGGCGGAGGTACCAGTTTTTGGCGCGGGTGAGGGCGTGGCCGAGGTCGCTGCTGATGAGGTAGGAGCAGGGGATGAGGTAGAGGGTGATGGTGGTGGCGAAGAGGATGCCGAAGCCGAGCGAGACGGCCATGGGGATGAGGAATTGCGCCTGCAGTGAGCGGTCGAAAATCAGCGGCATGAGGCCGGCGAAGGTGGTGATGGAGGTGAGGAGGATGGGGCGGAAGCGTCTGGCGCCGGCGGCGAGTACGGCATCCCGCAGGGGCACTCCCTCCCGGCGGCGGCGGTTGATGTAATCGACCATCACTAACGAATCGTTGACGACTACACCGGCTAGCGCCAGCATGCCGAAGATGGAGAGATAGGATGGGGTGATGCCCATGATGAGGTGGCCGAGCAGTGCGCCGATGATGCCGAAGGGTACGGCGAGGAGGACGAAGACTGGCTGCACTAACGATTTGAATGGGATCGCTAGGAGGGCGTAGAGGGCGAACAGCAGGGCGATGGAGCCGATCAAGGTGCGGCGTTTTGACTCTTCGTTGTCGGCGATGTATCCGGTGAAGCGGAAGGAGAGATCGTCGCCGCGGTTAACAAGTTGTTGGATCTCCGGTGCGGCGGCTTTGGCGATGGCGATGATGTCGACTTCTTCGCTCTGGGGCAGGGCGTTGATGTTGATCGCCTCGGAGCCATCGATGCGTTCGATTTTGCCCGGGGATTTGACCCTTTTGACGTCGGCTACGGTGGAGAGCGAGACTTCGCCGCCTTCCGGGGTGCGGATTTTTAGGGTGTCTAGGGTGTGTAGTGAGCGGCGCTCGCGCTGGGTGAGGCGAACCATGACGCGGATGTTGTCGTTGCCGCGTTGGACGCGCTGTGCCTCTTGGCCGAAGAAGGCTTGGCGGATTTGCGTGCCGAGGGACTGTTGGGTGAGTCCGAGTTCGGCGGCGCGCGGTTTGAGGGTGATCTCCAGTTCGTCCTCGCCGCCGCGGGTCTTGGTCCAAGCGTCGCTGATGCCGTCGTAGGATTCGAGTAGGTCGACGATTTGTTGGGCGATGGCGTGGGTTGTTTCGGAGCCTTTGCCGCGTAGCTCGATTTCGATGGGTTCTTGGGTGCGGGCGCCTGTGTGGCGGCTGTTGCTTTCGCCGCGCACGCGGATCGAGGAGGCTTCGGGGATTTCGCCGATGAGTTCGGTCCAGCGCATGGCGATGACGCTGTTTTTCGGGCCGGGTTCGGAGCGGATGCTGGGTGGTGTTACCTCGATGGCGACTCGCCCCTCGGTGGGATCGACGGGGGAGGAGAACCAGCCGTCGTCGCCGGTTTCGGTGTAGATATTGCGGATTAGCGAGGGGCCGCCTTGGCCGTCGGTGAATTCGGTGCGCAGGATCTCGGCTGCGGCGGCGATGCGGCGCACGTAGAGGTCGGTTTTCTCCAATGACGTGTCGTGTGGTAGGTCGATGTCGGCGGTGATGCGTGGGCGGTCGACGGTGGGCATGGCGACCATGCGCATGTTGCCGCCTTTGCAATACCCGAACATTAGCAAGGCGATGGCGATAAAGCTGGAAATGACGCTGTAACGGTGGCGGGTGGCGAAGTTTAGGCTGGGCGAGTAGATTTTTTCTACGAAGAGTTCGAGGCTGTCGCTCACGCGTTTTTGTAGGCGGGTGAACGGGTTGAGTTTTGTTCGCCCGACTTTTAGGTGTTTGAGGTGGGAGGGCAGAATGAGTTTTGATTCGATCAGTGAAAACAGCAGTACTGGCGCGACGATCGGGGGGATTTGGCGGGCGTAGCTGCCCCAGTGGCCGGGGAAAAAGAGCAGTGGCAAGAAGGCGACCACGGTGGTGAGGACGCCGAAGGTGACGGGGACGGCGACTTCTTTTGCGCCGAGCACTGAGGCTTCTAGCGGATCCATGCCGGATTTGAGTTTGAAGAAAATGTTCTCGCCGGTGATGATCGCATCGTCCACGACTAGGCCGAGGACGATGATGAAACCAAAGACGCTCATCAGGTTGGCGCTGACGCCGAAGAGGGGCATGAGCAGGACGCCGCCGGCGAAGCTGGCGGGGATGCCGATCACTACCCAGAAGGCGAGCGCCGGGCGCAGGAATAGGCTGAGCAGGAGGAACACGAGGGCGCATCCCTGTAGCAAGGACCATCCTAGGGTTTCCAGGCGGCCACTGATGGAGATGGATTCGTCGTTCCACACTGCCAGTTTGATGCCTTGGGGGAAGCGTTGGCTGGCGGTGGCGACGTAGTCGCGCACGGTCTTGGAAATGGCGATGGCGCTTTCTTTGTCGTGGCGCATTACTTCGACCATGAGGGCGGGCTCGCCGTTGAAGCGCACCAGTTGGCGATTTTCTTCGAAGCCGTCGATGACTGTCGCCACCTCACCGAGCAGCACTTCGGCACCGCCGGCGGCACGCACGGGGATGCGCTCGAAGTCGGCGCGAGTGTATGCTTGGCCTTTGGTGCGCACGACGAGGTTGCCGCTGGGGCTTTCGATGGAGCCGGCCGGCATGTCGAGGGAGGAGCGGCCTTCGGTGAGTTCGGCGAAGCCGATGTTGAAAGAGCGCAGTTTGTCCTGGTGGGCTTCGATGGCGATTTCGTAGGGGCGCACGCCTTCGAGTTTGGCTTGGCTGATGCCGTCGAGTTCGATCAGGTCGTCGCGCACGCGGGTGGCGGCACGTACCAATTCGTCTTCTGCTAGGTCGCCCATGACTGCCACGGTTAAGACCTCGCGCCAGTTGTTGGAGTTGGGGATGGCGATGCGTGGGCGTTCGGTTTCGTCGGGGAAGGTGGTGATGGCGTCCACGCGGCTTTCGATTTCGGCGAGGGCGTCGCGCATGTCCTCGCCGTTTCGGATGCCGATCCAGAGCGTGGCGCGTCCACGGGCGGCGTTGGAGCGAATTTTGGCGACGCTGGGCAGGTCTGCCAACGCCTTTTCGATGGGGATGATGATGGCGCGTTCGACGTCCTTGGCGGTGCCGCCGCGGTAGTCCATGCCGATGTAGATATCGTTGAAGACCCAGGCGGGGCGTACTTCGAGGGGAATCCGATAGATGGCGGTCAGCACTCCAGCGAAGAGGATGCCGATCAGCAGGAAGTTCGCGGCGATGTCGTTGCGGGCGAACCAACGGATCATCGGTCGGGGGCGGGTTGTGTTAGGTCGATGACGTCGGCTTCAACGTCGGCGTCGGCGTCGGGCAGGATTTCGACTTTGGAGACGTTGGGTGCGTAAACGAGGCGGCTGGTGGCGATGAGGGCGCCGTCGGGGATGTTCGGGTCGCGGATTACTAAGAAGTCGGCGTCGGACCAGATGGGGTCGATTTCGCGGCGGTCGAGGACGGATTTTTCTCGGTCGACAAGGTAGATGCGGTTGAGCTGGCGCACTGCGTCGCGTGGTATGGCGAAGACGTTTGCTAAGATTTTGCCCTCGATGGCCGCGCGGACGGGTTGGCCGATGCGCAGCGGGTGGGTGCGTTCGGCGGGTGGGAGCGTGCGTGAGAAGGGGTCATCGATACGGGCGATGGCGAAGAGTTCGCGTGAGTTGGGGTCGAGGGCGCCTTCGGTGCCGATGATTTTGGCGCTCCAGCGCGCTGTGGAGTTTGGGTCGAGGGCGTCGCTGAGGAGGACATCGAGCGGTGGTTGTCCGCCGCCTTCGGGTAGTGTGAGGAAGGCGAGTTCGCGGGCGGCGATCGGCAGGCGCACTTCGACGAAGGCGGTGTGGTAGATGGTCGCCAGCTCGGTTCCTGGCGACACCGTTTGGCCGACGGCGACCGAGCGCCGCAGCACGCGCCCGTCGAAGGGGGCGAGGATGACGCAGCGGGCGAGGTCGCGTTTGGCGCGGTCGAGTCCGGCCTGCGCCGCTTTGACGTTGGCCTCGGCTTCGCGCAGCTGCGGCAGGCGTAGCACTAAGTCGTTGGGCTCGTCGTCGTAGCCCAAGTCGTCCCAGTTGAGGCGCGCTTGGTTGGCTTTCGCGCGTTCCTGTGCGTGCAGGGCATCGGCGCGGGCGAGTTGGGCTTCGGCGGCGATGACGTCGGTAAGGGAGTCCTCGTTGTCCAATTCTAACAAAACTTCGCCCACTTCGAAAAAGGCGCCGTCTTGCAGTCCCAGTGCCACGCGTTTGACCTTGCCGGAGACCTGGGGGGTGAGCGCTGCTTCGCTGTGGGGGCGTATCACGCCTTGGGTGTGGATGACGGTTTGGTAGTCGCCGCGGCGGAGTTCGAGCACTCGGGTTTTGAGCACTCGGCCGGGTGGCTGCGGTTTTTTCACCTTTTCTTTTTCGACCGCTAACAAGGAGAAACCGAGCCAGCCCGCGCCGAGGATGCCGAGCGGGATCAGAATCCGAGTGACGATGCCGCCCGGGGCATTGGGGCTTGGTGTCTGGGCATCGGGTTGCATTTTGGGGGACTATTCGCTACCGGGCGCGGGCGGCAAGGTCGCGAAATCTCCGCCGAGGGCAAGATGCAGGTCGACCCGATTTTGCAGGCGTTGGTTGCGCAGCAGGATCATCGCGTTGCGGGCGTTGACGGCGCGGCGTTGCGCTTCGAGGATCTCTAGGATGCCGACCAGACCTTCGGAATAGTCGCGCGAGGCCTGGGTTTCGGCGAGCGTCGCCTGCTTTAGTTCGGCGGCGAGAAAGCCGATTTGCTCGACCAGTGAGCGCTCGGTGGCGAGCGCCGATTCGACCTCGCGAAACGCCTCTAGCGCCACTGCCGCGAAGGCGCGCACGGCGGCCTCGTTTTGCGCCAGCGCCTGGCGTGCTGTGGCACTGGGTTCGCCGCCGTCGTAGAGTGTCTGCGCCAGCGATGCCGCCGCGCTCCAGACGAGGTATTCCGGGTTGATGAGCATTTGGTTGAGGCCGGCACTGGAGTTGGAGCTGCGGCCGGTGAGGTTTAACGAGGGCAGCAGATTTTTGCGCGCGGCGTCAGCGCGGCTCGCCGTGGCGTGCAGGGTGGCGGCGGCGGTGACCAAATCGGGGCGCCGCCAGAGCAGTTCGGACGGCAGCCCGGCGGGAACTTTCGCGTCCGGCTGCGGGAGTTGGTCGCGCGATTTCATCTCGGCGCTCGGGTAACGGCCGAGCAGGACTTCGAGGGGGCGCGCTGCCTCCTCGCGCCCGAGGCGGGTGGCGACGAGCGAGCGCTCGGCGGCGGCGACGTTGGTGCGTGCGAATTGGACGTCGAGCGGGCTGGCGGTTTCGTCGCCCGCCTTGTAGTTGCGTTCGATGATGCGGTGGTTGCGCACGAAGCTCTCTAGCGTGGTCTCCGCCAGCTGTATCTGCTGCACGGAGGCGATCAGGTCGAACCAGGCCTTGGCGGTGTTCGCTGCCAGCGAGAGTCTAGCGCCGCGGAAATCTGATTGGGCGGCGACGTAGTCGCTGCGGGCGGCGGCGTCGAGGTCGCGCAGGCGTCGCCAAAGGTCGATTTCCCAAGCGGCGTCGAGGCTGAGCCCGAAGTCCGAGGTGAGGGCGACGTCGTCCAGCGGGCCATTGCCGACGCGGGTTCGCGCGCCGGAGGCGGAGAGCCCGAGGCTGGGGAAGCGCGCCGCCCGGCCGATGATCGTGCCCTCTTTCGCCGCCCGCAGAACGGCTTCGGCCCTTGCCAGATCGAAGTTGTTGTCTAGGGCTTCGGCGACCAGTCGCTCCATATCGCGGTCGTGGAAGGTGCGCAGCCAGCCGGTGGAAATTTTGCCTTGGTTGCCTTTGGCGGCGCTTTTCCAGAGCTCGGGGAGAGTGAGTTCGGGCACCCCTTGCGGCTTTTTCAAAGTTAATGCCGTACAGCCGACCGCGCAGAGGGAGGCGGCATAGATGGGGATGGCGAGGCGCATGGCAGTGATCGGTATAATCGATGTGGCAGAGGATGTCCACGTCGGCAGGTTTCTCATCATTCGATTCTCCGTTTCGGATCAAACGGTGCCCCATGCGGGAATACAATCCGCCCCCGGTGCTTCTATCTGAAAGCTATGCAACAGGCTGCCGCAAAGGTTTGACCTCGGCACACGAATCGGCATACTCCAACAACATATGGAAGAAGTGATTATTATCGGGACGGGCTGCGCCGGTTGGGCGGCGGCGATTTACACGGGACGTGCGAATTTGGCGCCGCTGGTATTGGCGGGCGAGCAGCCCGGCGGCCAGCTCACCACCACCACTGAGGTGGAGAATTATCCGGGCTTCCCCGAGGGAGTCATGGGGCCGGAGCTGATGATGAAGATGCAGGAGCAGGCGACGAAGTTCGGCGCTCGCGTCGAATATAAAATGGTGAGTGCGGTTGAGCCGGCGGGCGAGGGCTTCAAAGTGCGCTGTGGAGATGAGGTGTTGGAGGCGAAGACGGTAATCGTCGCGACTGGCGCCGCGCCACGGCACCTCGGGCTGGAGGGAGAAGAGAAGCTCATCGGCCACGGCCTGACCTCCTGCGCGACCTGCGATGGCGCGTTCTATCGCGACGTGCCGGTGGCGGTGATCGGCGGGGGCGATTCGGCATGCGAAGAGGCGAGCTTTCTGACGCGCTTCGCCTCGAAGGTTTACTTGGTACACCGTCGCGATGAGCTGCGCGCTTCGAAAATCATGGCCGACCGCGTTTTGGCCAACGACAAAATCGAGCTGGTCTGGGATACGGGGATCACCGCATACCTCACGGATGATGAAGGCGAAATGCGTGCGGTGGCGACGGAGAATTTCAAAACTGGCGAGGCGGGCGAAATCGAGCTGAAGTGCGTGTTCGTCGCCATCGGCCATACTCCGAACGCGAAGTTTCTCGATGGTCTGGTCGATACCGATGACGGCGGTTACATCGTGCAGCAGCCCGCTGGAACGCCGCGCACCAACGTGCCGGGTCTGTTCGCGGCCGGCGATGTGGCCGACCATGTCTACCGACAGGCGATCACTGCGGCGGGCGATGGCTGCCGCGCGGCGCTGGAGGCGGAGCGCTATTTGGCGGAACGCGAGTAGCCTGCCATCGGCACTTCTTGGTGCCGGGAAGTGGCGGCGGCGATACGGCGGTGTTCTTTCGCTTGATATCGTCGCTCACCACACACAGTATTGGCGAAGAAGGAACAATTTGAGCCGCTTCTGGCATCGCCAGAGCAACGGATTGCGACTTTTACCTTTGCGCGAAAGATTATCATGACCACCTCACTCGATCCCACCCAGACCCGCGAGATGCTTCTCCAGATCGCAGATCGTATCATCGCTGCGG
>QIKC01000002.1 GCA_003232855.1 Verrucomicrobiales bacterium | reverse complement strand
TCGTGGATTAATGTTAGGAGTGGAGCTGGTGAGCGACCGGACGAGCAAGGAGCCGGCGACGGCGGCGGCGGCGCGGGTGGTGGAGCGGGCGCGCGAGCTGGGGCTGCTGATCGGCAAGGGCGGGCTGTACGGCAATACTTTGAGGATCAAGCCGCCGATGTGCTATAGCGAGGCGGACGCGGATTTCCTGGTGCAGGTGCTGGACGTGGCGATCGGTGAGGCGGGTTGATTTTTCCCCCAGAGGTGTGGCACAGGACGAGCGGAATGGTGATTCCAGTTATTTGCTATTTGGTTGCCGACGCAAAAGCTGCCCGCGGCCGGGGGTGCCGACGAATTCGCCATCGCGCACGGCGGCCTGTCCACGCACGCTGACGAACTGTGAGCGCCCTGCGATTTTCCAGCCCTCGAAGGCGGAGTAGTCGGTGTTCATCTGCTGGGTTTTCACCGAGATCGTGCTGCGGTGATCGGGGTCGTAGACTACGAGGTCGGCGTCGCAGCCGACGGCGATGGCGCCTTTTTTCGGGTAAAGGCCGAAGGTCTTGGCTGCGGTGGTGCTGGCGCAGCGGACGAAGGTGTTCAGGTCGATGCGCCCGGTGGCGACGCCGTGGGTGTAGAGTAGGTCGATGCGGTGTTCGACGCTGGGGATGCCGTTGGGGATTTTCGTGAAGTCGCTGCCGCCGAGGCGGCGTTTCTGGTCTTCGAAGTCGAAGGGGGCGTGGTCGGTGGCGACGGTGTCGATGTCGCCCGCCGCCAATGCTGCCCAGAGGTAATCTTGTTGCGATTTATCGCGGATCGGCGGGCTCATGACGTACTTGGCGCCTTCGAAGTCCGGCCTTTCGGCGTAGGTTTTGTCGAGGGTGAGGTAGGGGATGACGGTTTCGATTTTGGCATCGACGCCGCGCGCGCGGGCGGCCAGAACTGTCTCGGCGGCGGCGCGGTTGCTGGTGTGGACGACATAGACTGAGGCGCCGGTGAGTTCGGCGAAGGTCATTAGGTGGTGGCAGCCCTCGGCCTCGACGCGCATCGGTCGCGACGGCTCGTGCCACTCGGGGCCGGTCTTTCCCTCGGCCAGCAGCGCCGCTTGTAGCTCGGCGATGAGCTGCGCGTTCTCGCAGTGAGCGGTGACCACGACGCCGAGTTCGGCGGCGAGTTTAAGGGTGTGATAGAGTTCGGTGTCGTCGATGCCGAACGCGCCTTTGTAGGCGAGGAAGACCTTGAAAGACGTGATGCCTTCGGTGGCGACGATTTTGCGCAGCTGCGCCTCGACCGCATCGTCGAAACGGGTGACGCCCATGTGGAAGCTGTAGTCGCAGGCGGACAGCCCCTCGGCCTTGCCCATCCACAGGCGTAGCGCTTCGAGTGGTTCTTCGGCGCGCGAGGGGCAGCACATCTCGATCAGGGTGGTGGTGCCGCCGATCAGGGCGGCACGACTGGCGCTGGCGTAGTCGTCCTTGGCGTAGGTGCCCATGAAGGGCAGGTAGATGTGGACGTGGGGGTCGATGAAGCCGGGGAAGACATACTTGCCGGCGGCATCGACGATTTCCGCGTCGGCTGGCGCTGCGAGCCTCTCGCCGATGGCGGTGATCGTCTCGCCCTCGCAGAGGATGTCGGCGTGGTAGTTTTCGGTGTCGGTGACAATGTTGCCGTTGCGGATCAGGAGGCTCATGGCGTTTTGCTTAAACGTTGTGTCTATGTTAGCGAATCGGATTGTTGGACGAAGGCGTCGCCGTCCCAGCCTGCGTCGTCGCCGACGCTGGCGGGGCGTTTTGTCTTGTTCTTCGCTTTGCGCTCTGCCTGGCGGCGGACGAGGTCGGAGTGGGCGGTGAAGTAGTCGAGGCTGTGGCCTTTAAAATCGGCGGGGCGGTCGAATCCCTTTCGCTCCATGAAGGCCAGCAGTCCCTCTTTGAGTGTTTCGATATGCCCGTAACCGAATTTCATCACGGCGGTGCAGAGTTGTATGGTATCGGCGCCGAGCAGGATGAACTGCGCCGCGTCCTCACCGGTCTCGATGCCGCCGATGGCGGACAGCGAGCGCTCGGGAAACTCGGTGCGGAGCAACTGTGCGATTTCCATCACCATGCGCAGGGCGATCGGTTTGACCGCCTTGGACGAGTAGCCGCCGGGCGTGGAAAAGCCCTCCACGGTGGGTTCCGGGCGCAGTGTGTCGAGGTTGACGCCCATCACGCAGCGGATGGTGTTGATGGCACTGATGCCCTGGCAGCCGCCGCGCAGTGCTGCGCGTGAGGGGTCTTCGATATGGGTGATATTCGGCGTCATTTTCGCCCAAACGGGGATCGTCGCCGCGGCGTTCACCCAGCCGCAGACCTCCTCCAGCACTTCCGGATCCTGACCCATGGCGGCGCCCATCTTGCGCTCGGGCAGTCCGTGAGGGCAGGAAAAATTGAGTTCGAAGGCGTCGACCCCCGCCTCTTGGCAGCGGCCGACGATCTCGCACCAGGCGTCTTTGTTGAACTCCTCCATGATCGAGGCGATCAGCACGCCGTCCGGGAAGGCGTCCTTGCAGGCTTTGAATTCGTCGATCCAGATGTCGAAAGAGCGGTCGCTGATGAGTTCAATATTCTCCCAGCCGAGAACCTCCGCCCCGTCGGCGGATTTGAGTTTGGCATAGCGCGGGCTGACGTTGACCACCTTACTCGCGTCTAGGCTGACCGTTTTCGCCACCACCGCGCCCCAGCCGTCTTTGAAGGCGCGCGCGATGACTCGGCGATTGGTTCCCGGGGGACCGGAGCCGATGATGAAGGGGTTGGGCAACGTCAGCCCGTCGACGGTGGTTTCGAGTGTGGCCATAGATTTGTCAAAAGGGAGCACGGCCTGCACCGGAGAACAAGGCGAATGCGTCCGCAGCGCAATGTAGCGGTTTGTGATTTCGCGCAGTGCGTGCTATCTAGGCGGATGGCGAGGATCATCAAAGCGGGGCTCATTCAGGCATCGGTGACGCATTCCGGCGACGAGGAACCGGGTATCATCCGCACTGCGATGATCGATAAGCACATGGCGCTGATCGAGCAGGCGGGTGCTGCGGGGGTGCAGGTGCTGTGCCTGCAAGAAATTTTCACCAGCCCGTATTTCCCTGCCGAGCAGGAGGCGCGTTGGTACGGGCTCACCGAGGAGATTCCCGACGGGCCGACCACGCAGTTGATGATGGAGACGGCGAAGCGTTTGGGGATGGTGTTAGTGGTGCCGATTTACGAGGTGGATGGCACCGGAATTTACTACAACACTGCGGCGGTGATCGATGCCGATGGGCGCTACCTCGGGAAGTATCGCAAACACCACATCCCGCACTGTCATCCCGGGTTTTGGGAAAAATTTTATTTCAGACCCGGTAACCTCGGCTATCCGGTGTTCGAGACCGCAGTGGGTAAGGTTGGCGTGTACATCTGCTACGACCGGCATTTCCCGGAAGGCGCGCGCTGCCTAGGGCTGAACGGGGCGGAAATCGTCTTCAACCCCTCCGCCACGGTGGCCGGTCTGAGCGAGCATCTGTGGCGGATCGAACAGCCAGCGCACGCGGTGGCCAACCAGTATTGGATTGGCGCTATCAATCGAGTGGGGACAGAAAAACCGTGGAACATGGGCGAGTTCTACGGGACGAGCTACTTCTGCGACCCGCGCGGGCAGTTGGTCGCCGTGGCCAGTCGGGACAAGGACGAGCTGCTGGTGCATGATGTCGACCTGGGGATGATCGAGGAGGTGCGCCAGGTGTGGCAGTTCTATCGCGACCGGCGCCCGGAGAGCTACGGGACAATCGTGGCGCCTTGAGCCATTTTTTTCGACACAGGCCTGCATCGACATGCGGGCAGGAGGAGTCCGGCGCATTTCGCGCTATTCGCATTGCTGTGATTGCGAGTCATGGATTTGACCATGCAAGGATTTGCGGAATCCGATTTTTTGAACCAGGTGCCATCGTCGGAAATTAATGGAAAATGGAAAATGAAAAAACACAAACGTATGCTCGACACCGGGACTTTGACTCGGTATCATCACGCCTTCATGCTTGGCTCAAAATCCCTGCTCGCGTTGATCGTCGCCATTCTTGGTGCGGGTTCTACCTTAGGCTTTGGTGCCGAGGTGGCAGCGGGTGCTGAAGTGCCCCATAAGGGCGGGCTGCATGTGATCGATTGGGTCATCGTTGCTATTTATGCCTCTTTGACCATCGGGTTGGGCTGGTTTTTTGGTCGGCGGCAGACTTCGACCAAGGAGTATTTTATCGGGTCAGGGAAAATGAATCCGGCACTCATCGGAGTGTCTCTATTCGCTTCGCTGCTGAGCACGATTACCTACCTTTCCATTCCTGGTGAGACACAGGGGAAGGGGCCGGTTTATCTGGCTAGTTTTCTGGCCTACCCTCTGATTTTTGTCATCGTCGCCTTCGGATTGCTCCCGGTTTACATGAAGCATCGGGTGACAAGTGCCTACGAATTGCTCGAGGATCGTCTTGGGATCGGTATTCGCTTGCTTGGTGCAAGTATGTTCTTGGTTTTGCGCCTAGTTTGGATGTCGCTGCTCATTTATCTGACGGCTGCTGCGATCGCGGCCATGATCGGTGCCGATCCAAAGTGGATCCCTCTGATTGTATTGGCGACCGGCCTTGTAGCCGTCACTTATGCGACCCTGGGTGGGTTGCGGGCTGTCGTTAT
>QIKC01000134.1 GCA_003232855.1 Verrucomicrobiales bacterium | reverse complement strand
TCGCCTCCGGCGTCTCAACCAAGAGGTGGTAGTGGTTACCCATGAGCACATAGGCGTGGATTCGCCAACCGGCGCGTTTACCCGCCTGAGCGAGCGTCTCGATGAAACACTCCCGATCCTTATCGTCCGCGAAAATCGCCTCACGACGGTCGCCACGGCACATCACGTGGTAACTCGCTCCCGGAAATTCGATCCTGACTTGCCTCGGCATAAAGGATGTTATCACAGTTGGGATATTATGCAAATTTTCCGTCCTGACCCCTTTTTTGACCCCTTTTTATGACCCCTTTTTAGACCCCTTTTTCAGCTCTGGCGCTATGTGCATCACTTCCGTAGAGCGAAAAAAGGAAGCTCGTATCACATGCGATCACCATTTTCCACCTGCCTCCGCTAGAATTTTGGTCGATTGCTCAGCACTCAAAATTTGATCTTCACTGCGATCCCTCCTTACCTCAGGACTCGACGCCCAGTCAACCGATTGAGCCCCTTCTGCCGTTTCCGGAATCAATCTGGCAATGACCCGGCCTCGTTGAGTAATGATTACGTCTTCACCAGCACTCACCCAGCGCAGCACACTGGTATAACGGTTCCTTAAATCTCGAACAGTTGCCGTTTTCATTGTAGCACAATTTTGGAGCCATTTAGATCGAATGTCAATAAAAAGGGCGAAAGGGTGCTAACAGACAACAAACCCGATGTCTGCGGCTGAGGAACGAAGCCAGTGGCAGACAGCGTGCCGCCGTGGTCGTTTGCCGGACAGATCATAAATTGTGTGTCTTTATATGATTTGGAGGGAACCGAGCACAGCGTGATCATCACTACCTCGTCGATGCGGTGCATCACCCGACCGGCCATGCGGCTGCCCGGGAGCTGGGCGAAACGGGCGCGGAGGCCTTCGACGGCGGCGAGTTGTTCGGGGCCGAGTAACTCTGGTGATGGGTTCATATTCACCTAACAATACCTATAAAAATAGTGCAGATTATAATTTGGCGAGGTTTTCATGCGTAAACTCTGTGACGCCCGCACGGCATGGCGCTTTGCGGCGACGATAAAAATCGACACCCTAACACAACAGGAATAGATGCCGCCCGGATATTTTTCGAATTCGCGCGACAAACCCGAATTTTTTGCCATATTGATCTCGCCCTGACGGGCTGTTGAGTCGGACTAACTTTTTCCATAACGGATGACCTGTTTATCAGGCTCTTAGCGGGGCCAATGGTCGCCCGTAGGTTCACAATAAAGGTCTAACCAGCGGCTCGCCGGGGCTTTTTCCCACCCGGACACCGGCGCCCGCACCCCCTGCGGCAATTTTTTGGGACACCGGCACTCCGCCGAGCATTCCCCCCTTGCCTCGCCGCACCTTTTCCCTACTCTTGCGTTTCGCCATCTCCCCCTAAAACCCGATCAACATCCAACTTGTCCCACCCATCATGAGCGACCTCGATACAGCCACCCTCGCCACCGCCGCCAACACCGCCCGCGGGTTGGCCATCGACGCGATCCACAAATGCTCATCCGGCCACCTCGGCCTACCACTCGGCGCAGCGGAAATCGGCGCGGTGCTCTTCGGCGAGGCGATGAATTACGACCCGACAGCGCCGAAATGGATCAACCGCGACCGCTTCGTGCTCTCCGCCGGCCACGGTTCGATGTTCCTCTACGCCTGGCTGCACCTGGCCGGTTACGACTTGTCGCTCGACGAGCTGAAAAACTTCCGCCAGCTCGGCAGCAGCACCCCCGGGCACCCGGAATTCGGCGAGACGCCGGGGGTCGAAGCCACCACCGGCCCGCTCGGGCAGGGCGTCGGCAACGGCGTCGGCTACGCGGTCTCCGGTAAGATGGCCGCCGCGCGCTTCAATACCGACGAACACACCCTCTTCGACCACCATATCTTCGTGCTGGCCGGCGACGGCTGCCTACAAGAAGGCGTGTGCCACGAAGCCGCCGCCTTTGCCGGCCACTTCCAGCTCGACAACCTCATCCTGATTTACGATTCCAACGA
The DNA here is from genome assembly GCA_003232855.1 of Verrucomicrobiales bacterium. GTDB lineage: Bacteria > Verrucomicrobiota > Verrucomicrobiia > Verrucomicrobiales > DEV007 > SZUA-55. The sequence goes on along the minus strand of QIKC01000134.1, from coordinate 2,680 downwards.
CGTCACCCTCGACGCCATGGCAGTCAAGACGCAGAGCGAGGACACGCCCGCCCGCTTCGCCGCCATGGGCTGGGACACGACCACCATCGACGGCCACGACTTGGCCGCCGTCGCCGCCGCAATTTCCTCCGCCAAAGCCAACGACAACGGCAAGCCGAAATTCATCGAGTGCAAAACCGAGATCGGCCGCGGCATCCCCGAGGTAGCCGGCACCGCTGCCGGCCACGGCGAGAGCGGCGCCAAGTTCGCCGCCGAGGCACACCAGCTCCTCGGCCTGCCGCCAGAGACTTTCACCGTCTCCGACCCAGTGCGCGATTTTTTCAAAGCACGCAACACGGAACAAGCCACCGCGCACGCCGCCTGGCAGGACACCTACGAGGCCTGGGCCGCCGCCGACCCGGCCATGGCGCAACTCCTCACCAGCGGCCTCGCCCGCGCAGTGCCTACCGATTTGTTAGAGCAGATCCCGGAGTTCGACCCCGAGGTCAAGTTAGCCACCCGCGCCGCCGGTGGCGCAGTTTTGCAACCCGTCGCCGCCGCCATGCCACTACTGGTCTCCGGCAGCGCCGACCTCTACGGCTCCACCAAAAACTACATCAAATCCGCCCGCGACTTCGAACCGCAGGCGGGCACCCCCGGCGGGCGTAACATCTGGTTCGGCATCCGCGAACACGGCATGGGCGCGATCATGAACGGCATCGCCTACGACGGCATCTTCCGCGCCAGCGGCGCCACCTTCGCGGTGTTCGCCGACTACTTGCGGCCGTCGATCCGCCTCGCCGCGCTCTCCCACCTGCCCACCCTCTACCTCTTCACCCACGACTCCATCGGCGTCGGCGAGGACGGCCCCACTCACCAGCCGGTCGAAACGCTCAGCGGCCTGCGCGTCATCCCCGGCCTCGACGTACTGCGCCCGGCCGACCCCGAGGAAACAGCCGGTGCCTACGCCGCCGCCTTGCAACGCACCGACGGCCCGACCGCCATGATGCTCACTCGACAAAGCCTGCCCACCCAGAACGAGATCCCCGTCCAAGTCCGTCGCGACGGCGCCTACCACGGTGGCTACATCGCCCGACAAGAAGAGAGCGCCCTCGAACTCATCCTGCTGGCCAGCGGCAGCGAACTACAACACGCCATGGTCGCCGCCACCGAAATCGGCACCGGCGTGCGCGTGGTGTCGATGCCCTGCATGGAACGTTTTGACCGCCAACCCGCCGACTACCGCGACGAGGTACTACCCCCCGCCTGCACCAAGCGCATCGCCATGGAAGCCGGCGTCTCCGCGCTGTGGTGGAAATATGTGGGCAGCGACGGCCGAGTGATCGGCATCGACCGCTTCGGCATCAGCGCCCCCGGCGACACCGTGATGGAACAACTGCACATGACCCCCGCCGCATTGGTGGCCGCCGCAAAGGAAATCACCCGCGGATAAACGCAGTTTCTCCCCTCCCTCTCCTAAAAAATTCGCGTCCATTCGCGTCCATTCGCGGGCAAAAAAATCCCCCCTCTGCGGGCGGAACCGATGGGAAAGGTGGTGGAGTGTAACGGAATCGAACCGATGACCTCTTCAATGCCATTGAAGCGCTCTACCAACTGAGCTAACACCCCTTTCCCCTTTTCTGAAAAGGAAGCTGTCGGGCGGACAGGCCGCCAAGACTAGGGCAACGCCCCGGCGCCCGCAACCAATTTTCACCGCTCCCCTCAGCCCCGTTTAGCCGCCTCGCTGCCGCAGATGAACGCGAGCGACCTCCCCCATGTAGTGGGACATCGGGTAGTCGATCGCCGCCTTGCGCATGTGCGCCAGCGCCTTCGCCGCATCGCCCATCGCCTCCCAGTAAAGTCCGAGGTAAAGGTGGGCGTAGCAGAGGCGATTACGCAGCTCTGCGGGGTCGGGCGAACCGGCTTCGGCGGCGACGATCACCTCAGCCGGTTGCAATTCGCCCGCAAAGAGCCGGTGAATCTCAGCCATCGGCACACGCGTGTCGCCTTCGATCGAGATCAACTTACGCCGTGCCGCCGCGAACCCCTGCGCCCGGTTCACACACATGAAGTGCCAAATGGCGTTCTCGACATCGCTCGAATTGACGTCCTGATGCGTTTCGAACTGCTCGATTCCCTCGGCGAACCGGCCGGCGTAGTAATAGGAAATACCGCGTTGCCAGTGGTACGGGGTGCGCTCTGGGCGATGTACCAAATAGGCGTCGAAATCGGCGATCGATTTAGCCATGTCGCCGTGGAAAAAATGCGTGACTCCACGGCGTTGCAAGAGTTCGTCCACTTCCGGATTGCGGCTGACCAGCAGGTCGAGATCGGCCAGCGCCTTCCCGAACTGGCCAGCGCGCTCGTGGGAATCGGCACGCGCCAGCAGCGCCTCGCGGCTCTCCGGATCGAGCGCCAGAGCTTCGTCGAGCGCCTGGGCACTACCGCCGCCACCACCGCCCTCGGGCTTGTCCTCCAGCTCGAACATGCTGAACTTCGCCTTGCTCAATGTCCGGCGGGCATCGGCGCGGGCTTGCTCACGGTAGCGCTCGCTCAGCTCAGCGCAGCGTTCGCGCATGCCCTCGAGCTGCGCCGCATAGGCGGGGTCGGAGGCGAGGTTGAGCATCTCGCCGGGATCCTCCCGCAAATCGTGCAGGAACTCGAACGGCGGTTGCTGCTCGTAGTAGCACGCGTATTTAAA
>QIKC01000349.1 GCA_003232855.1 Verrucomicrobiales bacterium | reverse complement strand
TCAGCTCGAGAAAAATCGGAATTACTGAGTGCTTCTCCCCACGCCGCAGATGGCGGAGAAATTCCGGCTGGCAGGCATAGATACCGGTGAATTGGTAGCTCCCGGGATCGCCGCTGCCGAGGAGGTCGCGGATGTCGGTGATGCGGCCGTTGTCGCCGCAGAGGGCGATGTGTGTGGCCGCGCCTGTGGAGCGCAGGGCGAGGGTGACGAGGGCGCCGGAGGCGGCGTGCGCATCGAGCAGCGGCGCCAGTGGTAGGTCGGTGAGGATGTCGCCGTTGTAGACGACGAAGGGCGAGCCCGCCAGTAGGTCGGCGACGTTGTCGATGCCGCCGCCGGTCTCTAATAGCACGGGCTCGTGGCGGAAGGTGATCGGCAAATCGCGGTAGCGCGAGTCGGGAAAATGGCGGGAGTATTCCTCGGCGCGGTGGTGGGTATTGACGACAAAGCGGCGCAGTCCGGCGTTGGCCAGGTGTTCAAAAGCGAACTCGATCAGCGGCCTCCCGAATACCGGGATCATCGGTTTGGGCAATTGCTCAGTGAGCGATTTGAGCCGGGTACCGAGCCCGGCACCGAGGACGAACGCGTTGTGCACCGCGCTTTCTAGGCGAGGGGTGCGGCGATGTCGATGATTTGTTTGCCCGCGAAGGTTGCGAAGGTTTTTTTGAGGAGTTGCCCGCGAATGGACGCGAATGGACGCGAATTTTTTTGAAGTTGAGAGGGCGTTGCTTTCGGGACAGACGGGCTTGAAAAGTGCGCGCATGGGGGTTGGCTGGGGGCGATGCCTGATCACCACCGCACCACTACGACGGAGTTGCCGTTTCAGATTCTTCTCTATTACCTGTACACGCCGATTGCCGACCCGGAGGCCTTTGCTGAGGAGCAGCGGCTTTTGTGCGATCGCCTCGGCCTGTTGGGGCGGATCATCGTCGCGGGGGAGGGGATTAATGGTACCGTGTCCGGCGAGACCGGGGCGACTGGTGAGTATATCGAGGCGATGCAGGCCGATCCGCGCACGGCGGCGATGCCTTTTAAGATCGACTCGGCGCAGGGGCACGTTTTTGAAAAGCTGTCGGTGAAGGTGCGCACGGAGATCGTCTCGCTGAACTTGGGCGCGGCGGATGTCGATCCGAATCAGCTGAGCGGGCGTCGTCTTTCGCCGGTGGGATTTCGTGAGGCGATGCGCGAGGAGGGGGCGTTGCTGATCGACGGGCGTAACAATTATGAGTCGGACCTCGGCCGCTTCAAAGGCGCGCTGTGCCCCGACCTCGATAATTTCAGGGAATTTCCCGAGTGGGCTCGCGAGCATCTGGGCGCGGATAAGGATCGCCCGGTGCTGACCTATTGCACCGGCGGGGTGCGTTGCGAGAAGCTCTCCGGCTTCCTTCTTAAAGAGGGATTTCGCAATGTCGCGCAGCTGGAGGGCGGCATCGTCAGCTATGGCAAGGATCCAGAGGTGCGGGGTGAGGACTTCGAGGGGCAGTGCTACGTGTTCGATGAGCGGATCGGCGTGCAGGTGAATCGCGCCAACCCGAGCGTGGTCGCCGCCTGCCGAGAATGTGGAGTGGCCAGCGAGCGCTACGTGAACTGCGCCCATTCCCCCTGCAACCGGCGCATTTTTCTTTGCGTCACCTGCCAGGCGACGGCGGGGCGGTTCTGTTCGGCGGCCTGCCGCAGCGAACCAGCGCCGGCTTGAAAAAAATCGGACCGTAGGGTGAAAATTGCCTTGTTTTTGCGAGCCGCAGTCGGTTGACTCTGCCGTCTGCCGCTGGGCAACTTTTTCGGGGGATACTCACCCACAGTCAAAAAGTGATTCATGTGGTGCAGAATCGACAATTTTTCGCTTGTGAAATTTTTCACAAGCTCGTATAGAGTTCCGAAGTATTGCTTTAAATGGTGAATTATTAATGGCGAATCTCTTTCCGCGTTGGACTAACACTCTGCCCCTGCAGATCATCGTTGCACTAGGTTTCCTAGGCATCGGGGTGAGTGCTGCCGTGACCTATTACTTCACTCCGAAGTACACTAAGGTGGGCCATCAGCCGGATCAGCCGGTGGCGTATGACCATAAACTGCACGTCGGGCAGTTGGGGATGGATTGCCGCCACTGCCACTCTTTTGTCGAAGAAACAGGGCACGCCAACATTCCTAGCGCCTCGGCCTGCTGGACTTGCCATCAGCATGTGGAAACGGAGAATCCGGCCTTGGAGCCGATTCGCAAGGCAGCGGATAAGAATTACGAGGGCTACGATGGGAAGCCGGTCGAGTGGGTGCGCGTCCACCAGGCGCCGGATTACGTGTTTTTCGACCACTCGGCGCACGTCAACCGTGGGGTGAGCTGCGCGAGCTGCCACGGTGATGTCGGTGAGATGCGCGTCGTCCATCACGCCGAGCCGCAGAGCATGAGCTGGTGCCTCGATTGTCACACGGAACCGGAGAATCACCTGCGCCCTCTGGATGAGGTATTCAATCTCAAATGGAAGCCGGAAGATCTCTCTCGTAAGGACTTTATGGCCTATCTAACCGATGAGGCCGGTGCCGAACGGGCGGGCGAATTGCTGCCTGACAAAAAAGGTAAGAAGGCCGATAAGCCGTTGACTCAAAAGGAGATCGGCCTTGCTCTCAAGGATTTGTGGGGAATTCACCCACCGAGCCCGAACAACTGCGCTGGCTGCCACCGCTAGCCCGCACCGAACCCGACTGATTTTAAATCGATTACTTGTGAAACACGTTTGGCAACATCCCGAAGAGCCCCAGGCCGGACAACGAATGTTCCGTAGCCTGGGCGAACTTCAGGGCACGCCCGAGTTCCAACAACGCCTCGAGCGCGAATTTCCGCGCGGCGCTGCGGAGTTCGGTCGCAGTGATGAGGATGGCGACGACTCGCTCTCCCGCCGTCGCTTCATGCGCCTGATGGGTGCTTCGACCGCCTTGGCGGGGCTCGGCCTAGCCGCATGCCGTCGCCCGGTGGGCAAGATTTTGCCCTATTCCGGCAGCGTCGAATGGATGATCCCGGGCAAGGCGCTCTTCTACGCCACCGCGATGCCGCGTCACGGCGGCGCCACGCCGATCATCGCCACCATTCACGATGGGCGTCCGACGCACCTGCAGGGCAACCCCTTGCACCCCAACAGCAACGGCGGCACCGACCATTTCGCGATCGCCTCGATTCTCGAGCTCTACGACCCGGAGCGCTCGCGCTCTTATCAGCAAGGCGGCAGCACGATTAGCGCCGCCGATTTCTCCGCGTTCTTTGCTGAGAAGAAGAAGGCGCTAGCCGCGAATAAGGGCAAAGGCCTCGCAGTGCTGCACGGGGCGAGCACCTCCCCGACCCGCGCCAAGGCGATCGCCGCGATCACCGCGAAATTCGGCGGCGCGAAATTCTACGAGTACGAGGCAGCGGATCACCGCGGCCTAGAGACCGCGACCGCCGCGCTGTTCGGCGCCGGCAAGCGTCAGGTGTTCCGCTTTGACAAGGCGCAGCGCATTCTGTCGATCGGCGCGGATTTCCTCGGCACCGATCATCTGGCCGACAACGCCGTCGGCGACTTCACCAAAGGTCGTAAGCTGGAGGGCGCGGACAAGGCCACGGCCATGAACCGCCTCTACGTGCTGGAGCACCAATTCACCACCACCGGCGGCATGGCCGATCACCGTCTGCCGGTGAAGGCGAGCGATCAGCTCGCCGCCACTGCGGCCGTGGCGACGAAGATTGCGGAGTTGGCTGGCGATGCCGCGCTCGGTAAGCTCGCCGCAACCGTCACCGCGAAATCGCAGATCGACGTGAAGTGGATCGACGGTGTCGCGGCTGATTTGTTCGGTGCTCGGGGCCAGAGCTTGGTGGTTGTCGGGTCGCGACTCGATCCCGCCGCGCACGCCCTAGCCGCTGGGATCAACGCCGCGCTGACGAATTTCGGCGAAGGCAAGCCAATCGATATCGTCGATACCGGCAGCGTCGTTGCCGGTCGCATCGAAGATTTGGCAAAAGCCATCGCGGCAGGGGAGATCAGCACTTTGGTGATCACCGCCGAGAGCGATCCCGTTTTCAGCGCTCCGGCCGACCTCGAATTCGGCAAAATTTTGAACAAAGTGGAGACCGTGATCCACGTCGGGCTGCGCAACTTGTGCGCCACCGCCCGCGCCGCCGGCTGGCATGTGCCCGGCGCCCATTTCCTCGAAAGCTGGGGCGACGTGCGCGCTTCGGACGGCAGCTATTCGATCGTCCAGCCGATGATCGCGCCGTTGTTCGACGGAATTTCCGAGACCGCCTTCCTGCTGAATTTGCTCAGCGAGGACGACTTGGTCGCCGCAGACGAACCCGCGACCGATGCCGCGATGGCGGCGGTGAAAATCACCTTCGCAGAAATCGCCAAAGAGGCCGGCGCCGCCGATGCCGACAAGGCGTGGAACACCACCCTGCGCAACGGATTCCTGAAAGATAGCGCCTATCGCTCCGTCGCCGCCACAGCGGACGCCGCCGCCGCTGGGAAATTGCTCGCCGCCGCCGCACCGACCGCTGCGAGCACCGAAGTGGTATTCACCATCGATCACAAAATCTGGGACGGGCGGCACATCAACAACGGCTGGCTGCAGGAATGCCCCGACCCCATCACCAGTCTGGTTTGGGACAACGCCGCGCTGCTCTCGGTGGCGACATTGAAGAAACTCGGCCTCTCCGATAAGGAGCTGGTTATCGAAGACAAGAC
>QIKC01000122.1 GCA_003232855.1 Verrucomicrobiales bacterium | reverse complement strand
GGTTTCACCATCCTCGGCATCAAGATGATGCGGCTCAGCACCGAACTCCTGGAAGAGCACTACGCGCATGTCGCCGACAAGCCGTTTTTCCCGAATATCGTCACCTTTATGCAGGCTTCCCCGGTGATCGCTCTGGCTCTGGAGGGCGAGGACGCGGTCTCCCGCGTGCGCGATCTGCTCGGGCCCACCGATTCGACCAAGGCGGACAAGGGCACGATCCGCGGTGACTTCGGGGTCGATATGCAGACCAACGTCTGCCACGCCTCCGACTCGGTGGAAAACGGCCAGATCGAGGTGCAGCGCTTTTTCGCCGATGGCGAAGTGTTCAGCTACTAACGATTGCGCCCGCTGCCAGCCTGCGCTTGGTAACAGGTGGTGGTGATGCTCACAAAGCGACGCAAGATATTTGCACTCCTGAGACGATGGCTAGGGTGGTCTGCGGTGATCGCCTCATTGCTGCTGCACGCGGGTGTGGTTTTTTGTTTCACCGACGGGCGCGACGCGCTCTCCGCCGTCGCCATGTTCCCTATCTGGCTGTGGGCGTTGTGCGGCACGCTGCTCGCCCTGACCGCTATGCCGTTGTTGCACAGCCGCTGGCCGCTGGCGGTCGCCGCTTTGTGGATCCTCAGCGCGGCGATCGGCGCCGACGAACGTCCAGCGCTGTTGCGCGGCCTGACTCCGGCTGCGGACAACGCCGCACACGGGCAGGAGGATGCGACGCGGCTGCGGGTGGTGACGCTGAACTGTAAGGAGCGCAACGCCGATGCGCTAGCCGAGGTGGTGGCGCTAAACCCGGATATCGTTTTCGTCCAAGAAGCGCCCTCGACGGCGGCGCTGCGACAGCTCGCCAAGGAATTATTCGGCGACGAAGGAACCGTCGCCGGGGCATGGAACTGCGCCATCATCGCCCGCGGCAAACTCACCGTGCGCCCACCATTGCTCTTCCTCCACGGCACCGGGGCGCTGCTGCAGTTGGCCGACGGCACCGAGATCGAATTGATGAGCATCCATCTGGAGCACGCCACCACGCGCTGGGATCTGTGGCGCAAATCCTGCTGGCGCACTCACCGCGACACCCACCGCGAGCGCCGTCGCCAGCTGCGCGCTCTTTTGGCGAACTTCGAAAACCACGCCGCCGGCAGGCCACGAATCTTCGGCGGGGATTTCAACGCGGCGCCCAGCAGCAACCTCTTCGAGGCCATCCCCGAACCCTACACCAACACCTTCTCCACGATCGGGCGAGGGCTGGGCAATACCTTCCCCAACCGCCTACCAGTGCTGCGCATCGACCACATCTACGCCGGCCCCGCATTCGACGCGACCACATCGCGCGTCGCCCGCACGCGGAACTCCGATCACCGCATGGTGATCAGCGATCTCCTGCTCCGCTAGGCACCTCCTCCCCGCCCCCCGCGAGCACCACACGGAAGCCGTGAATCGTACCGCGCTGGTCAGGCGGCTGCACGTTGCGATAGGACGAGAGGAAATGCTCCTCTCGCGATGTGTCGTAACCGCCGCCACGCGCTACCGCCCAGACCTTGAAGCTGGAGCGGCCGCCGTAGGGTTCGCCGACCCATTCCCAGACATTGCCCGCCAGATCGTAGAAGCCGAGTGGGTTGGGTTCGAAGCTACCCACCGGCGCCGTGCGCGCAAAACCGTCATCGTACCCCGCCATCACCCTGGCTGCGGGCAGCCAATCCTTGGCCGAGACATCGGCCAAGTTGACCACGCCCGCAGACGGCGGCCACTGCCCGCCCCAGGGGAACACGCCCTTCACCGGTCGGTCGCGGGCGGCGGGACTCTCCCCGCCCTCGCTTTCGAGACCGGCGGCCAGGCTCCACTCGCGGTCGGTCGGCAACCGATAGCTATGAATGGGTTCGATCAACCCCTCGCCCCGCTCCAGTTCGGTCAACCACTCGCAATAGGCCACCGCGTCGTTATGATTGACGTTTACCGCCGGATGGTTTGCCCCTTGGGGAAACGCGGCATGATGCGTCGACTCGCGCTTTTCCGCCGCACAAAAAGCATCGAAATCTTTCACCCGCGTCTCCCAGGCCGCCATCATCACGCCGCTGTTGAGCGGCAACATTTTCATCCCTAAGCCGTTGGTCCAAGGCTGTCCAAAAATCACTCCGGCGCTCTCACGCAGCTTGACGCTGAGCTGATGGTTCTCTCCGGGCAGCAGCTCCAACTGCCGCATCTCCTGCCGGTAGCCAGCCAGCCGCACTTTGATTTCCAAAGGGCCGGGACGCAGCCGCGGGACTTCGCCACGGGTCGTCCCACGGTATTCGCCACGGATGTAAATTCCCGCCCCGCGCGGCTCCGAATCCACCGTTAACGTCGCGAAGTTCGCCCGCCGCACCGAGGTGAAAAGCGGGAAGCGCTGTTCGAACACGTCTTTCCCATAGACCAAATCGCGAACCTCGTGCGCCACCCCCTCGTCGAGCGTGTAGTAGTGATCCTCCGCCAAAAAACCCCGGCGCTGCTCCTCGGCGGTCAACCAATCACAAAACGCGCTGCCCACCTGGCGACTGACCAACGGCGTCGGGTAGCTCTCCTCCCCCGGGTCGCCTGCGGGAACGACCACGGCGCGATGAAAGTCGATCGTGCCCTCCCTCTCGGCTAGGAACTCGGCGAACTCTTCCGGGGAAAACGGCCGCTCGCCGACGTGACGATCATCGATGAAAGCAAAGCCGATCCCGCGCGAGTTGACCCACGATTCCCCCTCGACCGGCGGCTGGTAAAATTCCAATTTTCCACCCAATAGCAAAGTTTTCCCAACACTAACAAAGCCGCGCACCGGCATCGTCCGATAGCCTTCGAGAACCAGCTCGAAGGCCACCTCCCCCGGCATCACCTCGGCATCGAAGTAATCTGGCGAGGTCTCGCCCTTGTCGATATGCTTCCCCAGCTCGCCGATCTGGATCACCCGCGCCCCCGGCGGGATGGTGGTGATCTTGATGCTGCCAAATTTCGCCTCCGGAGGATCGGGCACGGGCGGCGGAACGTGGATGTTCGGCGGCGGCGTAACCCCCATCACCGGCGCGGGCGCGGTAGGAGCTCCGCCAGCGCCCAAATCCGCATAGGCGATCTCCTTTCCCGCCGCGTAAGCGCCGAACAGGTCATAATTTCGCAAGCCGACGATCACCGCCGCTAACAATCCGCTGAACACTATCATGCGAAACAGGACGGTCGAAAACGAGGACGGCGGATCAATCCCCGCGCCCATAGCCTGCAGCGCATTGCGCATCTCGCGGGCGCTCCCGTAACGATCCTTCGGCGAGGGCGAGCACGCTTTGCAAACGATCGAATTCATGCGCCGCCACATCCTCCGCTCCCCCTCGTCACCCCGCATCTGCGGCACCGACGGGAACTCCAGGCGGTCGTTGCCAGTGCTCATTTCGTAGAGCACCATGCCGAGGCTGTAGATGTCCGCGCCCGGCTCACCCGGCCCCTCAGGCGGCACGAATCCCTCGGTGCCGACGAAGGTGCGCTGGCCACTGGCCGCCACCAGACCGATATCGGCCAACTTCGGCACCCCATCGACGAAAATCACGTTCGACGGCTTAACGTCGCGGTGCGCCAACCCGCTCTGATGCATATGCTCCAGAGCGTCCGCCATCACCGCCCCCCAGCTGGCGCAGGCGTCCATCGACAACCGCGTCTCCTCCGTAATATCCGAGGACAACGTGCGCGCCACATACAGCTCCGGGACGATCTCCCGACCGCTGAGCCGGTCGTCGGCGAGTTCCATCACATAGTAATAAAACCCCTCGTCGCGGTTGCGCCCAACGTGCAAAATATTGACCAGCCCCGGGTGCTTGCGCGAGATCGGTTCGAAACTTTTGATCCCCTCGAACTCGCGCTCGAAAGTGCGCTCGTGTTCGAAGTCGGCACGGCTGACCACCTTCACCGCGCGCAGCGCGCCGGTGACGCCGCGACCCAGCCATACCTCCCCATAGCTCCCCTTACCGATCTGCCGAATCATCTCATGATCCGGGATCAGCGGAGGCTGCGAGGAAAAATCAGAGGAGCTGCTTCTCAAGTTGTTGGATCTCCTTTTTCAAAATGGCGCCCACCCGGTGTTTAGCCAGATAGACCTGTGCGATACTCACCCCCAAATCGGTCTTCACCTTATTCGCCGACCAACCCTTCACCACGTCACAATCAAAAATTTGATACTGTTTCGGCGACACCCGCGTCTTGACGATTTCCATGCCGCGCTCCATCAAATTCCTGTTCCACTCCGCGTCCCACACCCGCTCGATCTCCGGCCCCTTCGGGTCTTCGAAGCGGTCGAGCGTCGCCGTCCGCCGCGAATCATCATCACCGGGGAACCCCGCCATCGCCGTGTCTTTTTTGCGCTTACGAAACTGGTCGGTGATACGCCAGCGCGTCATATTCATCAGCCAAGCCTTAAACGAACCCTTCTCGGGGTCGTATTTGCCCTCCTTCTGCTGTTTGGCGATCGACAGAATCGTCTCCTGCACCGCATCGAATGCCTCATCGTTGCGCAGCCCCGCTTTGATCGCCACACTGTAGATCAGCCGCCAGTAGGTCTTGTAGAACTCGTCCCAACTCTTCTGATCCTCCCAGTTCTTCAACCGCTCGATCAGGCTTTTTCGCGTGCGCTGATAGGCCTCTCGGAAATCAGGCTCTCTCGGCTCGGCAGACATCGAAAGAGCCTATACCACGTCCGCACGG
>QIKC01000188.1 GCA_003232855.1 Verrucomicrobiales bacterium | reverse complement strand
CGGACTTTGATCCAATCCGGCTTGCGCTCGCGATGCAGTGCGGTGTCGATTTTGCAGGACATGATTGCGCCATAGTAAGACGCGAAAGCGGATTGGCAAACACTGCCTCACCGCCCCCACTCTACATCTTCCGCCGCCCGTCGAGGGCGCGATAAAGCGTCAGCTCGTCGGCGTTCTGCAAGCCCCCACCTGCGGGCAAACCCTGTGCCAAGCGCGTCACCACCACCTCCGGGTAGCTGACGGCCAGTAATTCGGCGAGGTAATTCGCCGTCGCCTCGCCCTCGACATCTGAGGCCACGCCGAGAATCAACTCGTTCACCTCGCCGCCGCTGAGCCGCTCCATCAGCACGTCGATCAGCAGATCGTCCGGCCCGATGTTCTCCAACGGCGCGATGCGCCCGCCGAGGCAGTGGTAACTGCCCCGGAACACGCCGGTGCGCTCCAGCGGCAGCACATCGGTCGGCTGCTCCACGACACAGATCACCGCCCGATCCCGCGCCTCGTCACCACACAGCGCACAACCGAGCGAAGCGCTCTCGAAAAACCCGCAGCGAGCACAAGTTTGTACCTTCTCGGCAGCGCCGCGAACCGCGACGGCCAGATCGCCACTGAACTCGCCGTCCTGATCTAACAACCAGACGGCAATACGCTCAGCGCTCTTTGGCCCCACACCGGGCAAACGCTTCAGATGGGCAATAAGAACGTTAACCTCTTCAGGAAAATCTAAACGAGACATGGGATATAAGGTTCTAACTCCTAATCACTGATTTCCGCACGCAAACGCGCAATATAATACTCTAGCGGCCGGTCGTGGCTGCCGGTCGGGCGAGCTTTGTCGAATTCATTCAGCGCCGCCTCGGTGTCACCTTCGCGAAAGCGAATAAGCCCGCGCCAGAAGGCGTCGCGCCGCTCCGCCGCAGGCGCAGCCAACTCGCCAGCCTCAGCCAGAAGCTCATAGATTTCCACCTCCCCCTCGATATCCGCAACCCGATCTATCGCCCGCAGCTCCATCGCATCATCGACCGCCGCCATCGTACCCGCCGATACCAAAACCGCCGAGCCGTAAATCCGGTTGGCGACACCGAGCCGAGCAGCCCGGTTCGGCGGTTCCCCGAGCGCGCTGAAACGCGCGAACTGCCCGCCGCCATACAAGCCCACCGTCATCTCTCCACTGTCGATCCCGACCCCCCACTCGGGACGCTGCGACCAGCGTTGCTCGCACTCGCCAGCGACCTCGCCAAGCCGTTCGCGCAAGGCCAAAGCAACGCGACAAGCCGCCGCCGCATGCTCCGCGTCCGCCAGCGGCAGGCCGAAATAGAAACGCAACTCATCCGCCGACACCTCATCGAGATACGCTCCCCTCTCCACCAAAAAGGCGGCACCCGCGCCGAGGAAATAATTGCACAAATCGATCGCCTCGCGCGCGCGCAGGTTGGCGCGCAGCTCGTCCTGATTGAGAATCTTACACACCAAAACGCTCACCCCACGCCCCTCGCCCTTGAACTTCACCTCGAACGGCGCCCTAGCCAACGCCACCATCGAAGCCTGCGACACCCTGCCAGCGACCCGTTCGCGGAACACGCGCTTGCGGCGCCCCACCTCACCACGCGCATAGGCCGCCCCGGCGACACCGGCGGCCAACGCCGCGACACAACCAGAAAACGGTTCAAAAAGCACCCCGTAGAGCGCCAACACCGGCGAGGCAGCGAGAATCACCAACGCCGTCCCCGCCACGATAAACCATCTCGATCTCGGGCGCCCGCTCTCGATAGCCACCCACGCCACCCCGAACGCCGCGGCGATCACCACCCCGAACGATAAAATGCGCAAGGGGCGCAACGTCCCACCGAACTCCGCATCTAAATAAAAACGCTGCAAGTGCGCCGCCAGCCAAGGGAACAGCCCTGCGGCATCGAACGCCAACACCGCCAGGGTGATGAACGCCCCGATGACCAGACTCGCAACAAAGTAACGCCACATAGCTCACAGACCGCCCCAGCTCACGACGTCTCTTCGTCCCCACGATACGACGTGACCACCATGTCGCTCAGAAAGCCATCCGGGTCATCGACCGCCGCCTCACCCAGCTCGAACTCAGAGCGTCCGGTGTTCTTCTGGATCAGCTTGAGACCGAATTGATAGTCCTTGAAAAGGCTATCGCACATCTGCAACGGGCTGATACCCGCAGTCACCGACCGCCCGCCGACCGCCTCCACTGCCGAGTCGTCAAACTTCAGCAGCACCCCATGCTGCCGCTGAAATTCGGCGGCGAACAGCGACATCTCGGCGGACACCTTCTCGACACTGACCTCGCGCCCGGCGACCCGGTAGCGCTCCAACACCTCTTCGCGGTTCTCCAAAAGCTCCTCGTCGATCACCAGCTCGCTCACCGAAGTCCCGGGCAGCTCGAATTTGAAATCTCGCAGCGCCCGCTCGCAGACCGTCAACAGGCCACGCGCCCCAGTCATTTCACCGGAGGCGCGCTCGGCGATGATCTCCAACGCCCGGCGCTCAAACCTCGCCTGAATTCCGTAAGCGGCGAACTCCTGCTCATACTGGCGCAACAGGCTGCCCTCCGATTTCTCCATAATCTCTAACAAATCGTCAGCCGTCAAGTGCTCGCACACCACACGGATCGGCAGGCGCCCGACGAACTCCGCCTCGAAACCAAATTCGATAAAGTCCTGCGTGCTCACGTGGCGAAACAGCTCGCTATCCATCGGCAGCTCCACCGAATCCGCACCGAATCCGATCATGCCCTTGCTCATGCGCGTGCGCACCAGTTTCTCCAACCCAGAAAAAGCGCCGCTAACAATGAATAGGATATGTCGAGTGTTGATCGACCCGCGGCCGGACTTCCCGCCGCCCTTCATATCGAACATCGCCTGCATCTGCGACTGCATATCCATCGGGTTGCGCAGCGGCACCTCAGTCTCCTCCATCAACTTGAGCAACGTGGTCTGCACGCCGCGCCCACTCACATCGCGCCCCATCGATTGCCCTTGGCCAGCCAGCTTATCGATCTCGTCGATATAAATGATCCCGTGCTCGGCCAGCTCGACATCTCCGTCCGCCCGCGTCACCAGTTCGCGCACCAAGTCGTCCACATCGCCGCCGACATAACCCGTCTCGCTGAACTTCGTCGCGTCCGCTTTGACAAACGGCACGCCGATCAGCTCGGCGATGTGTTTGACGAGGTAAGTCTTACCCACCCCGGTCGGCCCGACGACCATGACGTTCTGCTTGGCGAACTCCACCGCCGACGCCTCCTCCGGGCTTTCCTCCGCCAGTCGCCGTAGGTATTTCGCGTGGTTGTAGTGGTCGCAAACGGCGATCGACAGCGCTTTTTTGGCCTCGTCTTGACGGATCACAAAGCGGTCGAGATGCTTTTTAATATCGCGCGGCCGATAGTCGAAATCGAAAATATCGATCTTTTCCTCCGGCTCCTCCGCTTCGACAGGAGGCTCCTCCCCCTCTGGCTGAAGCGGGGACATGCCTGCGGGAAACGCGGGGAACGCGGTGGCGCTACCAAAGTTTTCCCTAAAGAAATCGGTCAATTTCTGGGATATTTCCTCCGGAGAGGGAGTCGGGGAATCGGGTTCGTTATCGTTCATGGATGGCTCACTATCGGACAAGTCCAGCGCCGCCACAAGCGCCCGCACCGCTCCACTCGAAACTATCGCCCGCGCGCGCCGATCCGCCGCCACAGGGCGCGGAATTCCTCCCCCTTCACCTCGCCACTCGCCCGCATCGCCATCTGCCAATCCCGCACCACGTAGGCGAACAGCGCCCGCCGCTCGCGCCGCGGGAGATACTCCGCCATGTCGGGGAAATTCCGCGAGAGCTGATCGGCGATGAACAGCAAGGAACGCTCGGTCACCTGAGCCAACGGAATCTTGGCCTCCCCCTGAGCGGCGCCGAACTGGTAGGTCAAACGATCCTGATCAGCGGATACGATCTTCAACACCCGAACAGAGCCGTTGCGCAGTTCGACCTGACCCTCGTAGCCGAAACGGTTGATGTCGCCGATCAGGGTCTCGATAAACGCCGCCGCCGCACGCCAGATATAAAGCTCGTCATCATAACGAACCACCGTCTCCGGGTGTTCGAACTCCTCCTTCTCTAACAAAGCCACGCCCTCCGCGAACTGCAACCCCTCTCGATAAGGATCTAGCTCTGCCAACAGAGCCGCCATCTGCCGCAGCTCGACCGATTTGAGACGAGCCTGCCGTTTTGCCTCGTCCTCGCGCCACAACACCTCCAACTTCGCCACCGAGCGCCGCAGGCGCGCAGTGCGCCTCTCGATCCGCTCCCGCACGCCAGCCAGATGCAGTTTCCCGAGGATCGTTTGCGATCTTTCCAAAGCCGCCTTCGCCTCCTGATAACCGGCGCGACGACTGAAAGCGGGCAGTTTTTGCACCATATCGAGGTCGTGTAAATACGGTTTCAACAGCGGCTGGAAATCCGCGATCCAAGCGGCCGATTCCGACAATTCCGCATCGCGAAAAGTGCGAAAAAACCCGAGCGCGGTGGAGTATGCCCCCATCTCCCAGTCCTTCAACCCGCTCGCGAGAAAAGCCAGCCCCTCGGTACCCGTGGGGTCGAATGCTGCCAGCGCATCCGCCGCCACCGGCAGCGAATCACCGAGAAGCTCGCCCGAGCGCTCGAAAAAACTCACCAGCGCCTGATCGCGCTCCGCCTCCGAGAACGGCG
>QIKC01000165.1 GCA_003232855.1 Verrucomicrobiales bacterium | reverse complement strand
TTTCTCAGCGACCGTTCGTCCGGCGCGTTCGGAGCTGCTCGATTTACGTGCATTGCCCGATTCGGTTTTGCCGATTTGGGAGGATTGATCGGAGGCTTGAAAGTCTTCTGATACTGTCGTCATGGTGGGTTTTGTGGATTTTGTGTGTTTTCGGTAAAAAAGTGGCAACTTTGCTACTGTCACCAATTTGCTTTGAAGGGCAAGCGCAGACTTAGATGCGACACGAGTCGCGCTGCACGCAAAAGCGGCCTTCCGTAGGCCGAAACTCTTCGATTTTTTCAGCCCACCTCCGGAGCCGTAGGACGGATTGTCTATCCGTCCGGGTGCGGGGTTATTTCCAGAAAAATCGCCTTCCCCGCGCCGAAAACTGCCGCCGGGATTAGGCGTGTTTTTGTAACCATTCAGGTCTCGAAAAGTCGTGCGTATTCAGCAAGAGCCCCACCCCGCCTCACCGACACCCCGAACATCCCGAACATCCCGCACGCATCTAAAGACGCAACGACGGCGGCGCAGCCGTCCTCCAATAATTCTGTCAATTCTGTTAATTCTGTCAAAAAATCCGTCGCTAGTGCTTCACCAAATCTAAGCTGTCGGGTTGCGGAGGAGGAAACCGCAGATTACGCAAATGAACGCGAATTTAAAAAAAGAACGGCGGAAGCCTCCAATAAATCGGTGTTAATCCGCGTAATCGGCGGTTTGATTTAAATCCGACACTTTAGGCTTGTCCGACCGCTAGGTTTAAATCGCGAAAACCCGAAAAAATATCAGAAAGCACCAGAATGATTACGGCCAGAGAAGCTATCGCCGACCCACCCGCTTGACGGTACCCGGACGCTGATAGCGAGCGTCGGGACGGACATGATACACCGCTTCGCCTTTGAAAATTTTGCTAAAGCTGTTGCCGATGGAGCGGAACCCTTTTTTTTTACCCGTTCGCCGGATCCCTCTAGGCCGCTCGTCGACCGCGCGAACATTCGAGTTGCTTGAGAAAATAGCATAGCCACACATTTGAACCCCCTCAAACAGCCTCAATCCTAGTGTTTACAAGGGGGCTGCAACGAAAAACAAACCTTTCACGGTTACAACGTCCGATAAAAATTGGATCAACAAACGGGGCACTCCATCCCTCTCCAGCTCTTTGAAACGCATTCCCAATCACCCATTATAAGCCGCCATTACCTTCTTGTCCGGGAAGTAGCGCCCCGGGCAGGAGGTGGGGACGACGTTGATACGGCGGTGGGTCGTCACCACGATCTTGCCACACTTTGCCTGCAAGTAGGTCACCAGTTCGTCCAGCGCCTCGAACTGGTGGTCGCGCACGCGGGAGCTGTCGAAATCGCCCACTAGGCAAATACCGATCGCCACGCGGTTCTGCGCAAGGCTCTTTAGGTGCCCACCCTGCTGCTGCTTCGACCAACGCGAACCGATTTCGACCTCGCCGTCGCCGGAATAACTGCCATTGCCGATGACGAAATGATAGGCGAGGCCGTTGCGCATTTTCTTCACCTCACGATGGTAGCGGTCGAAAGCCTTCGCGCTGCCACGGGAGGTCGCGCTGTTGTGGATGACGATGTAACGCCAGCGCCCCTTGGCGATCTGCGCCGCATCGATCTGCCGCCGCAGCGCGGAAGAGAGATACTTCCACTTCGGCCGCTTCTTGCCCAGCCTCACCCGCGTGTAGGAAATAGAGGACTTCGAAACCGTCAGTATTTTCGTTTTTGCCTTCGCCTTCGCCTTTGTTTTCGCCATCGCTCTCTTTTTCGCCCGCGCCGATGAACGAGCCGCCTTCGCCCGGCCTCGATACTTCACTGATCGCGACACCGCCGCAGAAGCCTGAACATAGCGCGGCTCTTTCTTTGCCGAAGGCGATTGGGTCTTCGAACGACGATGGAAAAACCGCGACCGCCCGCCACTGCCACGGCGCGAACCATAGAAGCCCGCCCGCGCCACCTCGCTCATTGTATCTGGACTTTGCCGAGATTCCTCGTACCCAGTTCCGGGTAGCCAGCCAAGCAATGCGACCAACAGAAAAATCGGCCCGATCACACCTGCCCACCTCCCAATCATCGGTAATTTACTTACCTCCAACGACTTACGTGAATTTCTATTAGCTTGTGAATTCATAAAAATGACTGCCTTTACGAAAAATATAACTTAATAAGATAATTAAGATATATAAAACAATCAACTAGTTTTTAAAACTTGTGCCCCCCCGTTCCGATCCCCGCACCCGCATCGCGATCCTAACCGCAGCATTCGGCGACGGGCACAACACCGCCGCGCGCAATATCGCGGCGGCTTTCGACCAGCGGCAGGTTCCCAACAGTGGTGCGACCGACCTGTTGCAACGCTGCCAACCCGACACCATGTGGTGGATCAGCGCCGCCTACCGCACGGTGATCACCCGCTGGCCGTCGATCTGGAGCGGCCTCTACCGCATCGCCGACCGCATGCCCCTCGGCGACAACGTGCCCGACATCACCCCGCAAATCACGCGCGGGCTGGCGGACTTCCTGCAACGGCAGAGGCCCGACATCGTTATCAGCACCTACCCGCTCTATGGGCACACCATCGAGCGCCTGTTCGGCCGCGGGCCGCTGCCCTTCACCCTGCTGACGATGGTCACCGACTCGACAACCATAAACAATGCTTGGATACACAATGCCTGCGGCCACTACGCGGTGTCAGACACGGTCTCCGCATCGTTTTTTCTCGACCACGGCATCGCCGCTGACCGCGTCCACGTCACCGGTTTCCCGGTGAGTCCCGAATTCGATACGCTCACTCCCCCGCCGCCACCGGAGGGCGCTCTTCCCGATCCGCTGCGGGTGCTCTACACGCCGGCAAACTCCACCACTGCGATCCGCCAGACCCTGCGTTCAATCACCGCCGCCGGGCTGCCCATCACCATGACCGTGGTGTTGGGACGCCACGAATCCCGTCTGCGAAAACTGGTGGCAGCGGAGGCACCACCGGGCTCCGAGATCATCGGCTGGAGCGACCACATGCCCGAACTGCTCGCCTCCCACCACCTGCTCATTGGCAAAGCAGGTGGCGCATCGGTGCAAGAATCGCTCGCCGCCGGATGCCCGATGCTGGTGAACTACATCGTCCCCGGTCAGGAAGAGGGCAACGCGGAGCTGCTCATTGAGCTCGGGGCGGGATGCGTCGCCAGCTCGCCGACCGCAGTCACCGAGACACTGGTGCGGCTGCTGGCGGGCGGCGGCGAGCCGTGGCGGGAGATGCGCCGGGCGGCGCTCCGGCACGGCAGACCCGGAGCGGCAGGGCTCGTCGCCGATCTCGCCCTGCGACTGGCGGCGGACGCGGGAAGAATCGGTGTTTGACCTCGCGCCGGATCCCGCCACCGTTCGCCATGCCCAATCCCCGCCCCTTCTTATTCGATATCGGTAACGTCATCTGCGCTTTTGACTTCGCGCCGATGATCGCACGTTTAAAAGAGCGCAGCACCGATGCCGGCGCCGACCCGATCAGCCGCTTCATCGAAACCAAAGAGAGCTACGAATCCGGCGAGTCCGATGATGACACGTTCATCGAGCACGTCACCCGCTCCATCGGGTTCTTGGGAGACCGCGACGAGTTCGTCAGTATCTGGACGGAAATCTTTTCGGAGAACGCGCCGATGACTGCCGCCATCGAAGCCCTGGCCGCCGCCGGCCACCCACTCTACCTACTCTCCAACACCAACGGGCTACACGTCGACTACCTGCTAAAGACCTTCCCCGTATTCAAACATTTCTCCGGTGGCGTGTATTCCCACGAGGCCAAAGCGATCAAACCTCTCGACCAAATTTTCGAAATCGCCTTCAAACGTTTCTCTCTCGACCCCAAACAAACATACTACGTCGACGACCTCCCTAGAAACATCGAGGCGGGCGAGCGCTTCGGGCTCATCAGCCACCAATACCACATCAGCAAACATCAGGACTTCCTCTCCTGGCTCGCCGAGCACAAGTTCGCGACGCCGTAGGCGCCCAGTCAGCGACTCAAGTCGTTCTGAAAAACGACGGTGAACCCCTGCGCTTGCAAAGGGCTGTAGGCAAAATCCGGATCCTCGACACTGATTGCGAACAGCGGGTGCCCGCCTCTGTGCATGAGCAACGGGTAGCTGATATGGATGTTGGTCTCCACTCGCGAAAGCGCGGCGATGCAACCGGCTAGGCTGGTCGGTCCAGAACCCAGTTCGATGACCAGGATTTCATTCACAGAAAACGAAATTCCGCGCTCGATCAGCAGCGTCTCGAGCCCCTCTGGGTCGCTCACCACAAGACGCAGAATCGTCACGTCGAACGAGTCTTGAACACTGATTCCCAAGATGTGGATGTTAAAATCCTCTAACAATTTGACCAGCGAGTGCAGTGCGCCGGCGCGATTTTCCAACATCACGGAAAACTGCCGGACGGGATCTCCTTGTATCGTGGGAGTGCTTTCGATATCCATAAAAATGTGATCGACATCGGCTCGCCAAATGGGCGGCCTTGACCGATCGGTCGCTATTTGTAAATATAAGTCAACGCCGCAGCCACCGGTGCGGCGGCGCCGTCCAGAGCGCGAACACGTATCCGGTGTACGCCGGATTCCGTCGGCTTGATCACCATCATCATCAGCCCATCGGCCCTCTCCACTTCACTGGCAAGCACTCTACCACGGGCGTCGAACACCGACAGCCCGAGCTTGCCAGCAGGCGAATCGAAACCGACGACGAACCGGTAGTCGTTCCCGGCAAACAACTGCACCGAGATAACCGCCGGGGCGCTGCCGCTCAGCTCCGCCTCCCAAATCGCCGCTCGCCGGGAATAGCCACCAACAGAGGCAAGCTGCTCGCCAACAGCCGCCATCACACGCTCCCGCGCAAGTTTGGGACTTCCCTTTTTCACCTCCGCCGCTTTCACAGCTTTCACAGCTTTCACAGCTTTCACAGCTTTCGCAGGATCGGGCTTGGGTGCGGGCTTGGGTGCGGGCGCCACAACCTCACCGGCTTTATCGC
>QIKC01000344.1 GCA_003232855.1 Verrucomicrobiales bacterium | reverse complement strand
TTGTAAGTGGTTTCGAATAAAGCGTCTGCCGCAGTGGTTAAGTCGGCGTCGCAGAGCAGTTGGTACATGTCCTCGAGCACCGAGCTGTCGGAGGGGTTGAGTTCTTGTAGCTTGGCGATTATGGCGGCGGCGGCGGCGGGCTCGCCGCCGTCGAACGCCGCTCTGGCCCGCAGCATGCCGAGTTTCATGTGATAGGCGAGCGTGTTGCGCGGGGAGATCACGCTATTGGAATTCATCGGGCGCATTTTGGAGAGTAGGTAGAAATCGAGGGCGTGCGCCGCCTGTGCGGCGGTGCCCGAGCCCCTGGCGTCCAAGTAGCTGCGGCGTAGCGCCTGCGGGTGGACACCCTCGCGGGGGCTGGCGATGCGCAGCAACAGGCGATCCTGTTCGCGCGCGCTCTCCTCGTCATCGTTTCTCCACATGGCGATGGAGAGGAAGTGCCGTTTGCTGACGTTGCCGATGGCCATCAGTGAGGCTTTGTTCTTTAGTTCGGTGGCGGCGGCTGCGTGTCCTGATTGCGCCAGTGCGACCCCCTTCATGTAGAGTGGCAACGGGTTTGAGGGGGTGATCTTCCAGGCTTTTTCGAATTGTAGGGCGGCCTTTTCGGGTTGCTTTGCCGAGAGCAGGGTCTCGCCGTAGCGGGTGTGGTGAAAGGCGGCGGCCTCGGTGCCCAGCAGCGGTAGCCAGCGACTGGTGGCGTCTGCGGCGAGTTCCCAAAGCTGGTGTATTTTGGCGAGTTCGACGACGAGCGCTAACAATTCTTTGCGCTCTTCTCCCTCTACCTCGCGAGCCGAGGCGTCGATGGCGGCGATCATCTCCGCCACGGCGGGCGCCTCGGTGGCGTTGGTCTCGGGACGGAAGAGCGCGAACATGCGTTTCAGGGAGTCGTTCTTCGACTCGTCGGCATACTTGGCGCGCAGGTAGTCCCAGCTGCCGCCGGTGAGCCAGGAGTAGTCCGCGCGCATCGGGAAAAGGGTGGTGATCACGTTGGCCTCGGTCTCGGTGTCTGTCTCCATGGCGCGGATCGCGTGTTCGCGGGCGAGCTCGTCGAGCCCGAGCAGCAGTTCCCATCGCAACAGCGGCAGGATGCTGTTGTTCTCCGCTAGGAGCAGGCGGGCGACAGCGCGGAGGATGTGTTCCGCGGCGTCCTTCTGGCCGGTGATGGCGCAGGTTCCGGCGAGCTGACCTGCGGGGAGGATGGCGAGCGGGATGTCCTTTTCCTCGCGCACGCTGAAGTCTTTTTCGAATTTTTTCAGCCAACTGTCGAAGGGGGCGTCATCGGCATTGGCATCGAGGATTTTGAAGGCGGCATCGAAATCGTAGCGCCACTGTTCCATCTCTAGCAGGAGGCCGTCGTCGAGTGTGGCGGCGAGTTCGAAGGCGAGCTCCGGGGCGCCGTTGATGATGAGGGCGTTCATGCAGCGGGCGGCCTCGTCTGGCATGGCTTTGGCATACTCGAGGATGTCGGCGAGGATTTTTTTCAA
The DNA here is from genome assembly GCA_003232855.1 of Verrucomicrobiales bacterium. Classification (GTDB taxonomy): domain Bacteria; phylum Verrucomicrobiota; class Verrucomicrobiia; order Verrucomicrobiales; family DEV007; genus SZUA-55. Next base: position 3,286 of record QIKC01000344.1, on the reverse strand, counting down.
AGCGTCGCCATCCCCAGACAGGCGGGCGACGGCGGCGGCGTAGCCTAGGGTGTCGGTGGTGCGGCGGCTGGGGTCGGCGAAGCCCGCCGCGTAGGCCGACATGTCGCCTCCGGAGGCGCGGGTGTTGCGCGCGCGCGCGCGGTCGTCGATCTCTTCGAACAGTTTCGCGGCTTCGGCGCTATCGCCTTTGGTTCGCAGCATCCACGCTAACAATTCGGTGTCGACTTTGGAATCACCTGCGCGGGGGCGCTGTTTGGCGATGGCTGCGTCGAGCTTGTCAGTGGTGAATAGGAAGGTGGTGTAGTCGCGCATGCCGCGGCTGCTGAGCGCGGCGAGCTGGAGAAGATCTTCCGCCTGTTGCATCTCGCCGTTGAAGATGTGCTCCGGGGCTACTTTGCCGACGTTTTGAGCGATCAGCGAGGCGACGGTGTTGCGCATGGTCGGGTCGCGCTCGCGTTTGACGAGCTTGATTAGCAGTGCGGTCTCGCCACGTTCGGCGAGTTCTTGCACCGCCATCTGTCGTGCGGCAGCATCGCCCTTGCGGTAGCTTTTGACCAATTTGCGTAGGTCTTCTGGCGTGTCGGGGTAGATGCCGAGTTGGAACTCGTCGAGGATTTTTTGCCCGCGGTAGCGCAGTTCGGAGCCACCGGTCTGCACGGCTTTTTTCAAAGGTGCCTCTGCGGCGCGCCCGAGCTCCCAGACCTTGCGGCTCGCGGCCTCGCGCTCGGCGAAGTCGTCTGAGTCGAGGGCGCGAACGGCGGCGTCGATGGTTTCTGCCGACGGGGCAGGGGGGGCAGCCTCTTCCGGGGCGGCGGCGGCTGTTGCGATCATGAGCATGATCGTGATCGCTGAGATGGGAGCCATTCTAAGAGCCGTTCGCATGGCGCTTAGTATAGCTTCTCGACGGGTTCCGGGGAAATGGGAATTCTCTTGCCCCTCGGACGCTTCGGATAGGGCTTGCAGAGCTTTTTTGGCCAGACGTTTGCCAGTTGGGCGGAAAGGGGCGACCTTTGCGCCACTACCGATGACAGCAACAGCAGCCCGATCCTACAAAATCGCCAGTGGCGATACTCTGACCAACCTCGAAAAAGCGGTGAACCAGTATATCAGCGGCGGCTGGATGCCTTACGGGCCGCCGTTCATGACCGGTGACAATCGCATCGTGCAGGCTCTTATTCTACCGGTCGGGGAAAGGGTCGCTGCCGGTGCCCCCGTCCCCGCCAATCCCGGGATCAGCGCTGCCGCTCCACAACCCAGCCAGCCGCAGCCGCAACCGCAGCGGCAACCCTTACCCCAGCAGGCCCCGGCGCCCGTCGCGCATCCGGCTCAGCAGGCACAGGTTTTTCAAGCTGCAGCGCAGCCCGTGACCCCGCAGCGGCGGATCTGAGCGAGGCGCTTTCCACCGCTTTTCCCCATTTCGAGGCGAACTTTGGTTCCGCCGCTTTCTGCTTTTGACTCTGTTGCCAAGAACGCTACACTCCAGCCCGCCCATGAAGCATCTCACTCGTATTTTCGCCATTTCCGCCGCCGCAGCTCTGACATTATCGGGCGCTCAAGCACAGGACGCTCTCAAAATCGGTGTCGTCGATATGACGCGCGTATTCGAGGAGTATCACAAAACCAAGGGCGCACAGGAGGAGTTGGAGACGCGAAAGGAGGGGGCTCGCGAGGAGGTTGAGAAGATGGAGCAGCCGCTAAAGGAGGTCGCGGATAAGATCAAGGGTCTTCAGGCGTCGGCCAGCGATCCGGCGATCAGCGCCGAGCTGCGCCAGTCCAAGGCGAAACAGTTCGAGAGCGAGGTCGAGAAGGCCAAGGGCTTGCAGAAAGAGATCATCGAGTTTGCGCGCCGCCGCGAATCGCAGCTCCTGGAGATGTTCAACCGCCGCCGGGACGTGCTTCTCGCCGAGATCAGCGAAGGGGTCAAAACCCGCTCGGTCAAAGACGGCTACGATTTGGTTTTCGACAAATCAGCTCGCAGCACCCGCGGCGTACCGTTCTTGCTCTATTCGAAGGACGCTCGCGATTTTAGCGGCGAGATTATTACCGAGCTCAACGCCTCGAAACCCTGATCCCCGTTCGTTCGCGTCCTCATCGATAGGGCAATCGGAGCAGAGCGGCCGCGCGGCTTTGACTTCGGTGCTTGAATTCCCCCAGCGGCTTTCTATCATGGACGCCCGCCGCGTGCCGGGGGCGTCGGATCGCCCCTCGTCAGGCGAGCACGTCCGAAAACCACGGCGCTAAGCCACCCATCTCTGCATGACACTTAACCAGATCGTCGAGGCGCTGCTATTCGCCTCCCAAGACCCCCTCACCGCCAAGGCATTGGCGAAAATCGTTCGCGATGTCGCCACTCGCGAAGGCGCGGAAAAAGGCCTGCAAGACACCACCGTCAAGGATGTGGAAACCGCGATCGCGGAACTCAACGACACCTACGAAAAAGACGGCGTCGCCTTCGCTGCGGACGAGCGTTCGCGCGGTTGGAAGCTCTATACTCGCGCTGACTACGGCGAGTATGTGCGCGAGCTGTTCCCCGCTCAGAAGCCGTCAAGGCTCAGCCCCCCGGCTCTGGAAACTTTGGCGATCATCGCCTATCGGCAACCGCTCACCAAGGCGGCGATCGAGGCGGTGCGCGGCGTCGCGGTAGACGGCGTGTTGCATACACTTATCGAGCGCGGGTTGGTGCAGATCGGCGGTCGTGCCGACCTGCCTGGGCGACCGTTGCTCTACGAGACATCGCCGATTTTCCTCGAACACTTCGGCATCAAGGGCGTCGACGATTTGCCCAATTCCGCTGAATTGCGCCAGGTGGAGTTGCCGCAGCCGGAAGCTGAAATCGAGCCGGTCGCAGAGCAATTGCCGCTGACTGGTGTCGGGGAAGAAGCCGGCGACGATGGCGACGATGGGACAGCAGCAGATGCTGAAGAAGCTCAGTTGGAGCCCGCTACCTAGCGAGGAACGCTCAACAACGAACCCGAACGATCCGCCGTGTCTCTCGACGACCTCCGCAACCAGATCGACACGCTCGATTCCGCGCTCCTGCGCCTGCTCAACGAGCGCGCCGATTTGGTTCACGAAGTCGGCGAGATCAAGAAGCGGGACGGGCTCGACATCTACGCGCCCGAGCGAGAGGAGAGCTTGCTGCAGGGGCTGTTGGCGAAGAGTGAGGGTCGGCTGCCAGAGAAATCCATCCGTGCCATCTACCGCGAGATCATGTCGGCGGCGCTCGCTTTGGAAGAAGATCTCAAAATCGCCTTTCTCGGGCCCGAGGGCACTTGGACGCATCAGG
>QIKC01000327.1 GCA_003232855.1 Verrucomicrobiales bacterium | reverse complement strand
TGAACGAGGCCATAATATCGCGACCGACGTGTTTGGCGCGCACGGTGTTACCCTGCACCAGCCCCAACACCTGAGTGATGGTCTTGCCGGGAATGGTCTCGATATTGACGATTTGCATCATGCGCAAACTATGCGCTCACGCAGTCACCACGTCAAACGTAACCCCCGTTGGCGACCTCCGATCACGAAGACCGGAGACGGTGAGCCTTAAAATTGCTCGTTAAAGCGCTACCGACAGCCGTGACCGTATCGTGCCATTTTGTCGCTTCGTGGGAAAAAATTGCGCCATTTTGACCCACTTTCAACATTTTCTACGAACGAAATTCGCGGCCACAAAAACCAATAACCCGTTAACACAGAACGATTTATAAAAACATCAAGCGTCTTGGCACAGCACTTGCGTCTATGTTCGGGTGAAGCGAGCACTCGGAAGAATCGATTCCCCTCGCGATCTAGCCCCAATCCACAAAAATTATGAGCAAAATTCTCGGTATCGACCTTGGCACCACCAATTCCTGCATGGCCATCATGGAAGCAGGCGAACCCACCGTTTTGGAAAATTCGGAAGGTGCCCGCACCACTCCTTCAGTCGTCGCCTTCTCGAAAAGCGGCGAACGCCTCGTCGGCCAGGCCGCCAAACGCCAGGCCATCACCAACCCCGCCAACACCATTTTTTCCGCCAAGCGCCTCATCGGTCGCATACACCATCGTCGAAGCCTCCAACGGCGACGCCCACATCGAAGTGGAAATCGAGGGCAAAAAGAAAACCTTCAGCCCACAGGAGATCGCCGCCATGGTGCTCGGCAAGCTCAAGGCCGACGCCGAAGCCAAGCTCGGCGAGACCATCACCGAAGCGGTGATCACCGTCCCCGCCTACTTCAACGACTCCCAACGCAACGCCACCAAGGCCGCCGGCGAAATCGCCGGCCTCAAGGTGCGCCGCATCATCAACGAGCCCACCGCCGCCGCGCTGGCCTACGGCCTCGATAAGAAAAGCGACGAACGCATCGCCGTCTACGACCTCGGCGGCGGCACCTTCGACATCTCCGTGCTGGAGATCGGCGACGGCGTCTTCGAAGTGCTGGCCACCAACGGCGACACCCAACTGGGTGGCGACGACTGGGACAACACCATCATCGAATGGATCGTCTCCGAGTTCAAAGCCGACAGCGGCATCGACCTGAGCGGCCAGCCGGACGCCATGCAGCGCATCAAAGAGGAAGCCGAAAAAGCCAAGATCGCCCTCTCCTCCACGCAGACCTACGACATTAATCTGCCCTTCGTCACCGCCGACCAAACCGGCCCAAAGCACATTCAGAAGGAACTCACCCGCGCGCAGTTGGAAAAAATGACCGACAGCCTCCTCACGCGCACCAAAAAACCCGTGCTCGACTGCCTCAAGGAAGCCAAGGTCAGCGCCTCGGAAATCAGCGAGCTCGTGCTCGTCGGCGGCATGACCCGCATGCCTAAAGTCGTCGAAATCGCCCGCGAACTGGCCGGTAAAGACCCACACCAAGGCGTCAACCCAGACGAGGTGGTCGCCATCGGCGCCGGCATCCAAGGCGGCGTCCTACGCGGCGACGTCAAAGACGTGCTGCTGCTCGACGTCACCCCACTGAGCCTCTCCATCGAGACCGAAGGCGCCATCGCCACGCCGATGATCGAGCGCAACACCACCATCCCGAAGAAAGTCACCCGCGACTTCTCCACCGCCTCAGACAGCCAGCCCGCCGTCGATATCCGCATCTGCCAAGGCGAGCGACCGATGTTCGGCGATAACAAAATGTTGGGCAACTTCCGCCTCGACGGCCTGCCCCCAGCGCCACGCGGCACACCGCAGATCGAAGTCACCTTCGACATCGACGCCAACGGCATCCTGCACGTCTCCGCCAAAGACAAAAGCTCCGGCAAAGAACAAAAAATCTCCATCGAAGGCTCCAGCGGACTCAGCGACGACGAGATCGAAAAAGCCAAGCGCGACGCCGAGGAACACGCCGAGGCCGACAAGCAGCGCAAGGAAAACGTCGAGACCAAGAACGGCGCCGAATCACTCGCCCACGAATGCGAAAAGCAGATCGCTGAAAACGGCGACAAGCTCGACGAGGCAGAGAAAAAATCCGCCGAGGAAGCCATCGCCGAAGTCCACGAGGCAGTCAAAGGAGACGATATCGAGGCCGTTAAAAAAGCCCAAGAAAAACTCCAAACCGCCTTCGTGCCGCTGGCGGCAAAACTCCAAGCATCCCCCGAAGCCGAGGCCGCAGGCGCCCCGGAAGGCGGCGCGGACGAACCCGAGCCCAAGGCCGCCAAAGGCAAAGTCGTCGAAGCCGAAGTCGTCGAAGAGGACTAGCAAAAACAATTTCCGCCCCCCGGGACACCCCGGAAGGCGGTCAACTTCTCCGCAACCGCGGAGGTCACCAAACAGAACAAAAAACCAAAATCAGACCTAACTAACAATGGCTACAAAAATCCAACCGCTCGGACCACGCGTCCTCGTCAAGAGGCTCGAGGAAGAAGAGCAATCGTCCGGGGGAATCATCATCCCCGACAGTGCAAAGGAGAAGCCGCAGGAAGCTGAGGTGATCGCCCTCGGAACCGGCGGCAAAGACGAAGACGGCAACGCCTTCGAATTCTCCGTGAAAAAGAAGGACACAGTCCTCATCTCAAAATACGGCGGCACCGACGTCAAACTCAACGGTAAAGACCTCCTCATCATCAACGAGAGCGACATCCTCGCCATCGTTGGCTAACCCAAAGGGACACATCCCAAAACAACAAATACTCTAAAATATACTAATGGCTAAACAATTGCTATTCGACGAAGCCGCTCGCCAGGGACTCCTGCGCGGCGTAGAAAAACTGGCCCGCGCGGTCAAAAGCACCTTGGGACCTGCGGGTCGCAACGTGATCCTCGACAAAAAGTTCGGTTCGCCGACGGTCACCAAGGACGGCGTCACCGTCGCCAAGGAGATCGAACTCGACTGTCCTTACGAGAACATGGGCGCCCAGCTCATCCGCGAAGTTTCGAGCAAGACCTCGGACATCGCCGGTGACGGCACCACCACCGCCACCGTGCTCGCAGAAGCCATCTACAAAGAAGGCCTACGCAACGTCACCGCCGGCGCCAACCCGATCTCGCTCCAGCGAGGCATCCTCAAAGCCAGCGCAGCGTTGGTCGCAGAGCTCGGCAGAATCTCCAAGAAGGTGAGCAACACCAAGGAGATCGCCCAGGTCGCCACCGTGTCCGCCAACTGGGACACCGAAATCGGCGGCATCATCGCCGACGCCATGGACAAAGTCGGCAAAGACGGCACCATCACCGTCGAAGAGGCCAAGTCCATCGAGACTACCCTCGACGTCGTCGAAGGCATGCAGTTCGACAAAGGCTACCTCTCCCCGTACTTCGTCACTGACCCAGACAGCATGGAGTGCCACATGGAGAGCCCGCTCGTCCTCATCCACGAGAAGAAGATCAGCAACCTGAAGGACATGCTTCCCCTCCTCGAGAAGGTAGCCAAGTCCGGCAAGCCGTTCCTGATCATCGCCGAAGACATCGAAGGTGAAGCCCTTGCCACCCTCGTGGTGAACAAGCTGCGCGGCACCCTCAACTGCTCGGCCGTCAAAGCCCCCGGCTTCGGCGACCGCCGTAAGGCCATGCTCGAAGACATCGCCGTCCTCACCGGCGGCCGCGTCATCACCGAAGACCTCGGCATCAAGCTGGAGAACGTCGACCTCAAAGACCTCGGCACCGCCAAGCGGATCTCGATCAGCAAAGAGGACACCATCATCATCGAAGGTGGCGGCAAGTCGAAGGACATCAGCGGTCGCGTCGGTCAGATCCGTCGCCAGATCGAAGAGACCACCTCCGACTACGACCGCGAGAAGCTCCAAGAGCGCCTCGCCAAACTCGCCGGAGGCGTCGCCGTCATCAATGTCGGCGCAGCGACCGAGACCGAGATGAAGGAGAAGAAAGCACGCGTCGAAGACGCCCTGCACGCAACCCGTGCAGCCGTCGAAGAAGGCATCGTCGCCGGTGGTGGCACCGCCCTAGTGCGCGCCCAGCACGTGCTCGGTAAGCTCAAGCTGAAAGGCGACGAGAAGACCGGCGCCGCCATCATCGAGCGCGCCATCGAAGAGCCCCTCCGTCAACTGGCCGCCAACGCCGGTCGCGAAGGTGCCCTCATCGTCGAGAAGGTCAAAAGCGGCACCGCTGGCTACAACGTCGCCACCAACAAATACGAAGACCTCATCAAAGCTGGTGTCGTCGACCCGACCAAGGTGACCCGTGCTGCCCTGCAGAACGCCGCCTCGATCGCCGGTCTGATGCTCACCACCGAGTGTCTCATCACCGACCTCCCTGAAAAGGAAGCGGCCGATGCTGGTGGTCACGACCACGGCATGGGCGGTGGCGGAATGGGTGGCATGGGCGGCATGATGTAACGCGCCCCGCGCACCACATCACCACCAAATACCCAAACTCACAGGGCGCGCCGGCAACGGCGCGCCCTTTTCATTTTCACCCCTCGCCGCCGCCACGACTACCAGCGCATCGCCTCAAAAAATCCCCTCTCAAATAATCCGCAAAGGGCGCTCTGATGGGGTTGGATTTCGCGCAGTAAGTGTGCAATGGCTTCAGGGAGAGCAACGATAACTCGCCTCGAAACCCCACCCTAACAGACAAAGCTAATACATTTTAAATTCCGCTCCCCGTGGTTCAACAATGGGGATCACCTCAATATCCCGTCGCCCCTTTGGAGATAAAACAGAAAAATGAAGCACAATATCGAAGCCACTGGAAAACATTTTGAGATTCAAGGCGATTACGTGTCCGCAGTTCCTTACGGTTCAGGACATATTAATGACACTTACGCCGCTAGCTACAATCAGGGAGGCACCGACATTCGTTATTTATTCCAGCGCATCAACCACGACATCTTTAAAAATCCCGTCGCGCTAATGGAAAATATCGACCGTGTGACGCGTCATTGTCGTGAAAAACTTGCTCGAGATCACACGAAAGGCGCCTCACGCCTCACCCTTACCGTGATCCTCACCCGTAAAGGCGAACCTATTTACAAGGATGGCGATGGAAACTATTGGCGAGTTTACATTTTTATCGAAAAAGCCACAGGGCATGATGTTATTGAAGTCGAAGAACAAGCTTATCAAGCAGCAAAGGCTTTTGGTAGCTTCCAGGCATTATTGACTGACTTACCAGGAAAACGCTTAAACGATACTATCCCAGATTTTCATAATACAGTTAAGCGTTACGAAACATTTGAAGAGGCGATCAAAGAAGACAAATTTGATCGCGCCAAAGATGTGAAACCTGAGATTGAGTTTATCCGTAAACGTAAAGACTTAGCAGGATCGCTCATCAAGCTTCATGAAGAAGGGAAGATTCCCGAACGCATTACCCACAATGATACCAAGTTGAACAATGTTTTGCTCGACGACTCCAGCCAGGGAGGCTGTTGCGTCATCGACCTTGATACTGTTATGCCCGGTCTGGTTCTTT
>QIKC01000097.1 GCA_003232855.1 Verrucomicrobiales bacterium | reverse complement strand
TTCTCGGGCTCGACGATGCGAGCTTCCGCGAGCTGTTCGCCCGATCGCCGGTGAAGCGCACCGGCCGCGAGCGGTTTCTGCGCAATGTCTGTGTGGCCTTGGGCAACGTCGGCGGGGTGGAGGATCTGTCGGCTCTGGAGAGGGCGGCTGCGGAAGAAGCCGAGCTGGTCGTGGAGCATGCTCGCTGGGCGATCGGGCAGATTCGCGCGCGCGAATCTTAAGAAAAGCACCTGTCACGGAAATGAAATTGAGTGCGAAAATTTAAAATGTCAGACGTGAATGGCACTGCGGGAATTCGAGTGCCTGGGACTGGCGGTGCTCGAATTTCCGGCGTATTGAAAGGCGAGAACGATGCCCGAATCCCAAAATACCGAATGGAAACAATCGTGGCGTGACGATTACCTGAAGTGGATCGCCGGCTTCGCCAACGCGGAGGGCGGGGTATTGGAGATCGGCAGGAACGACAAGGGTAAAGTCGTCGGCCTCCCGGAAGCCAAAAAGCTGCTCGAGACCATTCCGAACAAGGTGCGCGATCTGCTCGGGATCATGGTTGAGGTGAATCTGCGCGAAGAGGGCGGCAAGACCTATCTGCAGATCGTCACTGAACCCTACCCCTATCCTGTCAGTCACAAAGGCAGTTATCACATCCGTTGCGGCAGCACGAAACAAGAACTGAAAGGCGCAGCGTTGGACAAGTTCTTGCTACGCAAACAGGGCAAACACTGGGACGGTGTTCCGGTTCCAGGTGTGACGGTGAAAGACCTGTCGAGCACTGCACTAACAATGTTCCGGGACTTGGCAAAACGCAGCGGTCGACTCGACCGCGCCATCTTGCGCGAATCGGCCGGTGGGCTGATCGAAAAACTACACCTCGCCGATGGCGCCTACCTGAAACGTGCCGCCACCCTGCTTTTTCTAGCTGATCCCGAACGCGTGACCACCGGCGCCTGGGTGAAGATCGGCTTCTTCCGCAACAACGCCGACCTGCTCTATCACGACGAGATTCACGGCGATCTTTTTTCCCAAGTAGAGAGGACGATGGATCTGCTGCTGACGAAGTACCTAAAAGCGACGATCGACTACGAAGGAGTGCAGCGGATGGAGCGCTTTCCAGTGCCAGAAACCGCCTTGCGCGAAGCGCTGTTAAACGCGATCGCCCACAAGGATTATGGCAGCGGCACACCGATCCAAATCAGCGTTTACGAAAAAAAACTGCTCATCTGGAACCCCGGACAGTTGCCGTCTGACTGGACGGTGAAAAACCTGCTCAACAAACACTCCTCCCGCCCGTTTAACCCAAATATCGCTAACGCCTTTTTTCGTGCCGGCCTGATCGAATCTTGGGGGCGTGGGATCGAGCGAATCATCGCCGAGTGCCGTTCTGCCGGAGTGCCGAAACCGAAACTGCGCTATGAGACCGAAGCAAAAACTGTCCCAAAAACTGTCCCAAAAACTGTCCCAAAAACTGTCCCAAAAACTGTCCCAAAAACTGTCCCAAAAACTGTCCCAAAAACGGTATCAAAAACCAGCGCTACCGTCCTCTCTCTGATTGCGAAGGAACCGGCGATCACTATCACCGAACTCGCTGAGCGCTTAGGAGTTAGCCCTCGGGGGATCAAGTGGCAGATCGGTAAGCTTAAGTCCGAAGGACGACTTCGGCGCATCGGTCCTAACCGCGGCGGGCATTGGGAGGTGTCGGACTGATTTGGGCACAGGGCGTTCTGCCGCTGGAAGCGTCAGCTACGGGTTATTTTTCGTCTGAGTGTTAGGCTTTGTTCTTTTTTGTGTTTGGCGACGCCGACTTTGCGGGCGAGGGCGGCGGCGACGAAGCCGGTGAATAGGGGGTGGGGGGCGTTGGGCTTGGAGAGGAATTCGGGGTGGAATTGGGCGGCGAGGTAGAAGGGGTGATCGGCGATCTCGATGATCTCGACGAGGGTGCCGTCGGGGGAGGTGCCGGCGATGGTGAGGCCGGCGGCTTCGAGCTGTTCGCGGTAGTCGGAGTTGAATTCGAAGCGGTGGCGGTGTCGCTCGTTGATGGTGGCGCTTTTGTAGAGGTCGTAGGAGCGGGTGTCGGGCTTGAGGTCGCAGATGCAGGCGCCGAGGCGCATGGAGGCGCCTTTTTGGGTGACGCTTTTTTGTTCTTCGAGCAGGCAGATGACGGGGTGGTCGGTGGATTGGTCGAATTCGGTGCTGTTGGCGGTGGGGAGCTTGGCGACGTTGCGGGCGAATTCGATGGTGGCGACTTGCATGCCGAGGCAGATGCCGAAGTAGGGGATGCCGCGGGTGCGGGCGAATTCGGCGGCGCGCAGTTTGCCTTCGATGCCGCGGTCGCCGAAGCCGCCGGGGATGAGCAGGCCGTCGATGCTGTCGAGTTTTTCTTCGACGTCGGAGCTGTCGAGTTTTTCGGCGTCGATGCGTTCGACGATGACGCGGCAGTCGTTGGCGGCGCCGGCGTGGGTGAGGGCTTCGTAGATACTTTTGTAGGCGTCTTGCAGTTCGATGTATTTGCCGACGACGCCGATGCGCACTTCGTGGGCGGGGTCGATGACGCGGTTGATGAATTTTTTCCAACTGTCGAGGTCGGGCTCGATGTGGGGCAGGCCGAGGATGTTGCAGGCGATGTCGTCGAGTTTTTCTTCGTGCAGGAAGAGGGGGAGTTCGTAGATGGAGTGGGGTACGTCGCGGCACTCGATGACGGCTTCGGCGGGGACGTTGCAGAACATGGAGATTTTCTCGCGGACGTCTTTTTCGACGGGGAATTCGGAGCGGCAGAGGATGATGTGTGGCTGGATGCCGATTTCGCGAAGTTTGGCGATGCTCTGTTGGGTGGGTTTGGTTTTGAGTTCGCCGGCGGCGCTGATGTAGGGGACGAGGGTGACGTGGATGAAGAGGGCGTTGCCGGGGCCGACTTCGTGGGCGAATTGGCGCAGGGCTTCGAGGAAGGGCAGTCCTTCGATATCGCCGACGGTGCCGCCGATTTCGGTGATGATGATGTCGGCGTCGGATTTTTCGGCGACTTCGTAGATGCGGGCTTTGATTTCGTTGGTGACGTGCGGGATGACTTGCACGGTTTTGCCAAGGTAGTCGCCGCGGCGTTCTTTTTTGATGACGTTTTCGTAGACTTGGCCGGAGGTGAGGTTGTTGAGTTTGGAGAGGACGCCGCTGGTGAAGCGTTCGTAGTGGCCGAGGTCGAGGTCGGTCTCAGCGCCGTCGTCGAGGACGTAGACTTCGCCGTGTTGGAAGGGGCTCATGGTGCCGGGATCGACGTTGAGGTAGGGGTCGAACTTTTGTAGGACGACTTTGTGCCCGCGTTTCTCTAACAGGGTGCCGAGGGAGGCGGCGGCGAGGCCTTTTCCGAGGGAGCTGACGACGCCTCCGGTGACGAAGATGAATTTAGTTTGCATGGATTTGTTATCGGTAGGCATGATGTCTTAGCGGTTGGCGAGGATGAGTTGTTCGATTTGGTCGGCTTGTGCGGGGGTGTCGACGCCGGTGGAGGGGTCGGTGGTGATGAGGACGCGGATGCGGGTGCCGTTGTCGAGGGCGCGTAATTGTTCGAGGCGTTCGGCGAGTTCGAGGGGGGAGGGTTCCCAGCGGACGAAGCGCAGGAGGAGGTCTTTGCTGTAGCCGTAGATGCCTTTGTGGCGGTAGTAGGGGGCGGCGGGGGTCGGGTCGATTTGGTGGGGGATCACGCTGCGGGAAAAGTAGAGGGCATCGCCGTGTTTGTTAAGGACGGTTTTGACGATGTTGGGGTCGTCGAGTCCGGTGGGGTCGGTGGTGGCTACGGCGGCGGTGATCATCTCGATTTCGGGATCCTCGGTGAGGGCGGTGGCGAGTTGGTCGATGAGGCGGGGGTCGATCAGTGGTTCGTCGCCTTGGATATTGATGACGTGGGTGCAGTGGGGGTCGGTGGCAGCGGCTTCGGCGATGCGGTCGGTGCCGGAGAGGTGGTCGGTGGCGGTCATGGCGACGCGGGCGCCGAAGGCTTCGGCGGCGGCGGCGATGCGCGGGTCGTCGGTGGCGATGAGGGTGGTGTCGAGGCGTGTGGCTTTCTGGCAGCGTTCCCAGACGTGTTGGATCATGGGTTTACCGGCGATGCGGTGCAGCGGTTTTCCGGGGAAGCGGGTGGAGCCCCAACGGGCGGGGATGATGGCTAGGAGTTTCAGATTCAAGTTTTAAGTTTCAAGTTTCAAGTTTCAAGTTTCAAGTTTCAAGTTTTAAGGAGGAGGGAGTGGCGGTTTTTAGGAGTTCTTCTGGGGTTAGGGTGGCGGTGCCGATTTTTCCGATGACGACGGCGGCGGCCCAGTTGGAAATTTCTGCGGCTTCGACGGGATCGAGGCCGGCGCTTAGCGCGAGGGTGAAGAGGGCGATGGAGGTGTCGCCGGCGCCGGAGACGTCGAATACTTCGTGCGCGCGGGGGGGGATGTGGGTGAAGCTTTGGCGGTCGCTTTGGCCGTCGCGTAGGCAGTGTACCATGCCTTGTTCGCCGAGGGTGATGAGCAGCTGGCCGGTGTCCCATTTGGCGAATAGGGCGGTGGCGAGGGCGTGCAGGGTGGCGTCTTCGGACGGTGGGTCGGAGATGGGGGATTCGGGTAGGCCGGCGAAGCGGAAGGCTTCGTGGCGGTTGGGTTTGATGGCGGTGGCGGCGCGCCAGATGATGGGGTTGTTGGGGTTGGGGTCGACGGTGATGATGGTGTCTGTGTCGCCGGCGATGGTGGCGATGCGGTCGACTAGGGCTTGGGTGATGAAGCCTTTGCCGTAGTCTTGCAAAATGATGGCGTCGAGTTCGGGGAGGCGTTGGGCGATGGCGGCGGCGGCGGTGTCGAGCTCGGCGGTGGTGAGTTCGTGGTGTTGTTCGCGATCGATGCGGACGACTTGTTGGTTGCGGGCGATGACGCGGGTCTTGACTGTGGTGGGTGTGTTGGCGGAGCGTTGGACGCAGCTGATGTCGAGGCCGCGGTCGCCGAGGACGCTGCGCAGTTGCTCGCCTTCGGGATCATCGCCGGTGATGCCCATGACGGCGACGGAGTCGGCGAAGGGGAGGAGGTTGCGGGCGACGTTGGCGGCGCCGCCGGGATAGAGTTCGTCGCGTTCTACTTCGACGACGGGGACGGGTGCTTCTGGGGAGATGCGGGCGACGCTGCCCCAGAGGAAGCGGTCGAGCATGATGTCGCCGACGACGAGAATTCGCTTGTCGGCGAATTTTTTTAGGCTGGGTCCGAGGGGTGAACTGTCCACGGACTGAGGCTGTAGGGGCGATGTGGGCTGCCTGCAAGAAGGGTTTGCGAATTTCATTTTTTGGGTTTGGTATCTTAGCCGGGCTTGGTATACTCGCCGCCGCGATGTCAGAGAGCAAAGGAATCAGCTGGGGAATGAGTCGGATGCTATCCATTCCGGTGGGTTTGGCGTTGTTGTGGGCGTCTTTTGCTGCTGTTGCGGCGGATCCGACCACTGGGACGGTGGTTGCGGTGGGGGCGGATGGGCCGCTGGATCTTTCCGATTTTCCGGCGGATTACGTGGATGAGGTGGTGTTGCCGGTGCCTGGCGAAATTTTGGCAATTTTGGAAAAACTGGGAGAAACGGGCTGGAAGGGTGAGATGCGTGCGCGGGTGCGGGCGAATTTTCGTGATCGGACGGACTATGCGCTGGCGTTGGGGGTGGCGGTGGCGGACGGGTTTATTGCGGTTCAGGCGCAGGATAAGGAGGCGGTGGTGGCGGCGGGGCGCGCGGTGTTGCGTTATGCGGAGGCGCTGGGTCTGCGCCAAGCGGTGACTCGGCATTGTCAGGCGATTTTCGATGCGGGGGAGGCCGGGGACTGGATGGGGGTGCGGCGGGAGCTCGATTTGACGGAGAAGACGGCGCGTGAGGCGATGGCGAAGATGGAGGATGGTCCTTTGGCTACCGCTGTCAGTCTTGGTGGTTGGGTGAGGGGGACGGAGGTCGCTTCATCGGTGATCTCGAAGGCGTTTACTGCCGATAAGGCGGAGCTGCTCAATCAGCCCGACCTTGTGAAATATTTTATCACTCAGATATCGAAGGCGGACGAGAAGGTGAGGAGCAATCCGAAGATGGCGATGATCGTTACGGCGTTGGGTCGTGTTAGGACGCTGATGGGCGAGGAGGATCAGCCGGTGCCCTCGGATGCGACGGTGGAGATTAACGAGATTTGCAAGGGGGTCGTCGATCTTATTCTCGGGCAGGTGCCGGCGGCGGTGGGGGGTGCAGAAGCGGGGGAGGGGGAGAGCTGATGGCCAATCTGTTGCAATCGCCTTTGTGTAGCGCCTGGTTTGCCTTCGTGCTGTTGGCGTCTGTTGTGTCCACCGCACCGGTGGAAGCCTCGGTGGAGGACGCGCATAGTTTCGCGATGGAGGCGGCGGTGCCTCACGTGAAGGGGGGGTTCAATATTCGTAGCGAGTCGTGGGGCGGTGTGCTCAAGCCGGGCAAGCGCAAGGTGATCAGGCATCAGCTGTTCCGGGGGAATGAGTATTGGTTCTGGCTGGGGAGTTCGAAGGAGGCGGCTGGGTTGACGTTGAAGGTCTATGACCGCAAGGGTCGGCCGGTGTATGTGGAGACGGTTTCGGGAAAATATTGGGTGGCGACTCGGGTG
>QIKC01000274.1 GCA_003232855.1 Verrucomicrobiales bacterium | reverse complement strand
GAGATCGACGGCGCGATTGTCGCTCAGCTTTTAGATGCTTCCACGAGGGTTCGCGCCGGCCTGATCAGCGTGATCGCCTCACGCGGTATCAAATCGGCTGTCCCCGAGCTGTTGAATTATATCGACGACTCGGATGCCGAGTTGAGCGACATCGCGATCTACAGCATCGGGGTGTTGGGCGACCGGAGCAACGTCGGCGCGCTGATCGCCGAACTGGAGAGCACCGAGTCCGACGCTGTTGCCGATTCTCTGGTGAGTTCGATCATCCTCGTCCTGCAAAAGACGTCCGATTTGTCCACCCGGGGAGAGAGGGTGATCGGTGCGCTTAGGAGCGCGCCCGATGGAGACTATCGTTACCGCCTGCTGCGTATCCTTGGCCACCTCGGTGGGGACAAGGCGTGGGCACAACTGAAGCTGGTGTTGGAGAGCAACAACCAGGCCGCGCGGAGGGCGGCTCTGTTAGGGCTGAATTCGTGGCCGGACGGTGTCCCGGCCGAGACGGTGTTCAAGATCGCCCGCAACGAGAAGGATCCGCTGGTCAAGGGGCACGCCTTGCGCACTTACGTTCTACTTCTCGGCGCGGCGTCGGATACTCCGGACGAGGCGCGGGTAGTTAGGATCAAGCAGTTGTTAGATGGCAGCGAGATCAGTCGCTCGGTCAAGCGCGACCTCGTCGGGGCGCTCGCCGGGCTCGCCGTTCCCGAAGCGAAGGAGCTGGCCGAGTCGTTGCGTTCCGATTCCGCGCTGAGTGGATTTGGCGAGATGGCCGCCGGCCAGATCGCCAAGACGCTGGCCAAGCGCGTGGAAGTCGGCGGAGGCGATGTCGAGCTGCTCGCTTCTACGGCGATCCGGATGGGCGAAAGCCAGTTTAGCTACGATGCGGCGGCGGAGGCGATGGTTGGTTGGAATCGAGCTGGCTACAACGTCACGTGGCCGATCAAATTCGCGGCGCCGGGAAGTTACGAGGTCGTCGTGCAGACGGCGACCCCGGCCGGCGGCGGCGGAAAATATCAGGTGAGTCTTGCCGGATCGCGCCTGATCGGCAAGACGGGCAAGGGTGACAAGTTCGTCGAAACCGTCGTCGGCGTGGCAAAAATCGCCGAGCCGGGCACCTACAGGCTGACCGTCACTGGGATCAATATCAATACGCCGGGAACCCCGTTGATGCGCCTTCGTTCCGTCGTGTTGAAAGCGAAGTGACGAAGGCGTTTCGGGATTAGCGCTCGCGTTCCCAAGAGGTGACCTTGCCGTTGCGGAACTCGACGATAGCTGCGGTGTAGGGAATGTAGGAGTAGGTCGGGCCGCCGTAGTAGAACGAGTTGCAGCCGCCCCCGCCGTAGCGACCGCCATAGCGACCGCCGTAGCGTCCGCCGCGACCATAACCACCCCCGAACTGAGTGGTGACGACTTGTTGCTGGCCAAGGTAGCGCCACTTCTCGAACGACTTCCCCTTCACGTCGCCATCCACAATTCCCTCGGGTTTTCCCCAAGACAGGAAGACGGCGTTCTCGCTCATCCCGCGCAGCAGGTCACCCGCTAGCACGGCCTCCTTGTGTGATTTCGGTAGGGCGGCGAACTTTGCGGGATTTTTTTCGACACGGCTTTCGACCGTCGTTGAACAGGCGCTGACGAGCAGGGCGAGAGCGGCGGCGGAGGGGGCGAGAAATAGCGGAGTTTTCATAGTGGAATGGGGTGGGATTCGGGATAACTATACAACGAACTCGTGCGGCAGACAACCGCTCGCCAGCTGCTCCCCATGGAAGATCGCTTTGGACATCTTATCTCCTACCTCCGCATCTCGGTGACGGATCGTTGCAACGAGCGTTGCGGCTACTGCATGCCCTCCGAATTGCAGGAGTGGCTCTCGCGCGATGAGGTGATGTCCTATGAGGAAATTTTACGCGTGACCGAAATCGGCGCCAGACTCGGGGTGCGCAAGGTGAGGATCACCGGTGGCGAGCCGCTCACTCGTCGCGATATCGTGCCGTTCTGTGAGCGCCTGTGCCGCGTGGCCGGCATCGACGACGTCGGCATCTCCACGAATGGCACCTTGCTGGCCAAGGTGCAGCCCGACGGGCGAACCACCGCTGCGGCTCTCGTCGATGCCGGCGTGCGCAGCGCTAACATATCACTGGATACTCTCGACCGCGAGACCTATCGCGCCGCGACCGGGCGCGACTACTTCGATCGTGCGCTCGCCGGCATCGATGCGGCGCTGGAGGCGGGGTTTGAGAAAGTGAAACTCAACGCCGTGCTGATGCGGAATTCGAGCGAAGAGCAATTATCCGGGCTGGTGAATTTCGCCCATCAGCGTGGACTGTTGTTGCGTTTCATCGAGCTGATGCCGGTGAGTACCTCCGACGTGCTCACCGAGCGCAATTTCCTCCCGGTGGCGGAAGCGCTGCGACTACTGCAGGCGGAGTTCGGTGCCTTCGAACCGCGGCCCGACTTCAAGACCAACGGCCCGGCGAGCTATTACGCAGTGCCCGGGCGCGGGCAGTTGGTCGGCTTCATCGGCGCCATGACCAATTTCCACTTTTGCGATTCGTGCAACAAGCTGCGCCTGACCTGCGATGGCAAACTGCGGCCCTGTCTTGGCAGCCACCTCGAATTCGACTTGCTGGCGGAGATCCGTCGCGGCGCCGACGACGAGCAGATCGCCGCGTTTTTCCGCCATGTGGTCGAACGCAAACCTCGCGAGCACGAGTTCCGCGACAACTATCAGCCCGGGCGCCAGATGGTGGCGATCGGTGGGTGAGTTTCGCGTCTCCATTCTCTTTGCGATGAAAAATCTTTCCCATATCTTAGCAGACGGCTCGGCGGCGATGGTCGATGTTTCCGACAAGCCATCGGTGGTGCGCCTGGCGACCGCGCGGGGATTCATCGCCATGGCGCCGAATACCCTCGCTCTGGTGCGCGACAACGCCATGCAGAAGGGCGACGTATTGACCGTGGCGAAGATCGCCGGGATCGGCGCCGCCAAGAAGACGGCGGATTTGATCCCACTCTGTCACCCGCTGCCCTTGACCCACATCGCAGTCGAATGCACTCCCGCCGAGGCGGGCGTGGAGATCGAGGCCAGCGCCCGCACGACAGCGCGCACCGGCGTGGAGATGGAGGCGCTCACCGCAGTGTCAGTGGCCGCCCTAACCTTGTATGACATGTGCAAGGCGGTCGACAAGACGATGGTTATCGGCGAGATCACCCTCGCCTCTAAACAGAAAGGCGAGCAGATATGAACGTGGGAATTATCACGGTATCCGACCGCGCATCGGCAGGGGAGTATGAGGACGAGGGCGGCCCGGCACTGCGGCGGGAGGTGCAGGCGCGTGGCTGGAAGGTCGTGGCTCAGGCGTTGGTGCCCGATGACAAAGGACAGATCCAAGAGGCCATCCGCTCGTTTTGCGCCCAGGGGTGCGGGCTGGTGCTGACCACCGGCGGTACCGGCATCGCCGCTCGCGATGTCACTCCGGAGGCGGTGCGGGAGATCATGCGCCTTGAGATTCCCGGGTTCGGTGAGCTGATGCGCATGCGCAGCTTCGACATCACGCCCAACGCGGTTCTCTCTCGTGGCCTCGCCGCAGTGGTGGATACCGCTTTGGTCATTACACTCCCCGGTAAACCGGCGGGCGCCGTCGAATGTCTCGGCTTCGTCGAAGGCGCGATTCCGCATGCGGTGAAGCTCTGCATCGGCGAACCAACTTCTTGTTAGAAGGTCGGCGGGTTCAAGAGTTTTTACTTCTTGAGAAGATCACGAATTTCTTCAAGCAGAACTTCGTTTTTAGGCGGGGTTGCTGGCTTTTCTTCCTCTTCTTTCTTAGTGGATTTTTCGATATACTTCACCATAATAAAGAGAGCAAAACCGATGATGATAAGGTTGATGGTATTGTTAATAAAAATTCCATACGCCACAGTCGGGCCTCCTTCTTGAGAAAGTTCTAACGTTTCATAAACTTTACCGTTCATGGCGTGGAACATTTGACTGAAGTCAGGTAAGCTCAAAAGGCCGCCAATAAGTGGCATGACGATATTATCGACAAGAGATTTTACGACGAGTCCGAATGCGCCACCGAGGATGATGCCGACGGCCATATCGAATGCATTTCCTTTGATAATAAATGATTTAAATTCTTTGAGCATGGTTTTTTTAGTTGGTCTATTCGTTGTTAGACCCATTCATACCGTATTCAGAGACATAAAACAATTTAATTATTCCCTTCAGTGCGATCGCCTTCGTTTCGTTAAACGTGGCTGACGCTTCCAGCGGCAGCAAACCCCATCAATACCACCCTCGTGACGAAGCGTTGACAGCACCCTAGACGCCTAGTCTAATGTATCCTCCCCCAGGGGATCAAGAGACGATGAAGAACAAAGCGCTGCAGAAGGAAGTCGACGAGTTCATGAACGGGTTGATACGGCGAAACCCGGGCGAGAGCGAGTTCCACCAAACGGTGTTCGAGGTGGCAGAATGTTTGATTCCGTTTATCGCCGAGCACACTCAGTATAAACAGGATGCGATCCTTGAACGCCTCACCGAACCCGACCGGGTCATCATCTTCCGCGTGACGTGGGAGGACGACGAGGGCAACTTCCGCGCTAATCGTGCCTATCGCGTGCAGTTTAACAATTCGATCGGCCCGTACAAAGGCGGCATGCGTTTTCATCCCTCGGTCAACTTGAGCATTCTCAAGTTCTTGGGCTTCGAACAGACTTTCAAGAACTCGCTCACCGGTCTCCCCATGGGCGGGGCGAAGGGCGGGGCGAACTTTAACCCGAAGGGGAAATCAGATCGCGAGGTGATGCGTTTTTGCCAATCGCTGATGATCGAACTGCATCGGCACATCGGCGAACACACCGATGTGCCCGCCGGGG
>QIKC01000335.1 GCA_003232855.1 Verrucomicrobiales bacterium | reverse complement strand
GCGCTTCGGCATCGCGGCGGGGACGATCCAGCAAAAGAGGGAGGAGCTGGGGATCAAGCCGTTCGATTGGGAGAACATCCGTCAGGTCGACCCCGACTCCCCATGGTGGACCAGGGAAATCGTGGCGCGTATGGGCAAGGAGTCTGATAAACACATCGCGGACGAGCTGGGGCTCTGCGTGATGGTGGTGTCGATACGGAGGAATAAGCTGGGGATCGCGCCGTTCCGGCAACTGGCCACTGAGTGGGTCGAGTGGGAAGTGGCGCTACTCGGCCAGCTCTCGAACGAGGAAGTGGCGCTGAGGACGGGGCGCAGCCCCGAGGCGGTGATCATCAAGCGGCGCAAGCTGGAGATTGCCGACCCCACCCCTCAGCGGGTGAGGTGGACGGAGGAGACGATGGCTCTGCTCGGAAAGCTCCCGGACGAGGAGGTGGCGCGGAGGACTGGGAGGAGCGTAAGTGCTGTTTACACCAAACGTTGGCATTTGAAGATCCCGACCTGTCCGAGCTAGCCCAAGTTTCTTCGGGTTCGGGATTGGGAAACTGTGCCAGGTACTTTCGAGGTTCTTCAGGTGGTGGACAATGGCACGATCAATTTGAACTTCCCCGACCGGGGGTCGTTGGGTATTTGCTCTACCGTTTCGACATTGAAGCGGACACTGTTTTGCAAAGATTTTTTCGACAGGATGGCGTGCATTTTCTCTCGGATGGCCGGTGTGATATCGCTGTTCCCAGAGCTGGGTATGGCCTTCATCAGCAGCCTGTTCGAGGACTTTTGCACGAACTGGAATTTTTCAAGCCCGGGGACGAAAAACTCTGCGAGGACGATGGGATGGATGAAATCTTTGCCCTCGTCCTGCCGATCGAACCAGAGGAATTCCTCGTGGCGTCCGGCGATGTTCTCGATCACCGGGAAAGGCGATCCGCACGGGCAGCGGTCTTCGCCCAATACGATCTCGTCGTTCATTTGGTAACGGATCAGTGGTTGGGTGAAGTTGTAGAGGTTGGTGATGATGGCCTTTCCCTGGCGAGCGGGGAGCAAAGCGTCGTCGACCACCTGCACGCTGAACCAATCGTCGAAGAGGTGGAGCTGGTGATGGGCGTGGCATTCGCCCGCGAGGGTCATCGTCTCCGAGCTTCCGTACATATTGCAAGGGTTCGTCCCGAAGGCCTTTTCGATGCGTTGCCGGAAGTTGGCGGTGAGGGGGTCGCCGGTGCAGTACGCCTCTGTCGGGGCGATGTCGATATGGCCGGCGAGCTGTTCTTCGGCGAGCAAGTTTAAGCCCGATGCGTAGCCCGATATGACATCTGGTTTGAACGTGTTGATCTGCTCGCGGATCTCTTCGATGGGGCTGCTGATCGACAGTGGCAAGCGCCGGAACAGGACGCGGGGCAGATTGTAGAATGATGAGACCGACGCGAAATGGCCATCCGTGGCGGCGATGAAAGCGATCCGTTTTCGTCGCAGGAGCGGCAGCTTGACGCCGGTGACTCTGAGGCTCAAGGCCTTGCCGATCTGCCATTCGTGCGGCGCGTAAACGAAGAGTCCAATCGTGCCGCTGGAACCGGAGGTGTGAACCACCGAATAGCGGTTTTTGTATTTGCTGCCTGGGGTGGGGGAGTCGTCGATAAAGCGCTCGAGGTGCGCTCGCGTCAGGGCGGGATCGGTGATCAGGTCGTCGTAGTTTGCCATCATGACGTTTTTGTCGATGACGGGTATTTGCTCTGGCTGGATGCTGTCGAGATCGCGCCGGGTGATGCCGTGCGCTCGGTAGTGGCGTTGGTAGAATCGCGATTTTTCGAATGCGTGTTTCAGCAGTTTTCTTAGACGCCGGTCTTGCAGTTCCCGGATTTGCTCGGGGCGCAGAGATTCGGCTTTTCTGACAGAGCGGATCGCACGCAGTAAGCTCGGCATCGGTCTGGAACCTCGTGGGAACGGCGCGGATCGGAACGTCTGGTGCGTGCGCCTATTCGGCGCCCTCGGGCTTCATGATGGTGAAGTCGCGGGCGGAGCGGGTGGCGGAATTGCTCGATTCGCGGGTGGCGAGCAAGATCGTGCCGGGGGTGATGAGCTTGTTGACCTTTTTGCGGAAGTCGAGCGGCAGAGAGATCCCCGCGCGCAGGCTGGAGACGGCGTCCGCCCCGGCGTTGCCGCCGTCTAGGCTGAGCACTGCCCAAGGGTGGATCTCCATGCCGGGGAAGTTGGGGTCGCGCGGTTCGACGCCATCCAGCATGAGAAAGACGCCTTCCGGGGGTGTGGTGCCGGGGGCGATGCCGATCGGGGATTGGCCGATTCGGATTCCGTTGCGCCAGACATAGGCCGTCTTATCAGCATAGCTGACGAGGATGCTGAAGGGGCCGGAGGGGCTCTTCGAGGGTTCCCATATCACCTCGCCGCCCGGCGCGGGGATGGCGCGATTTTCTGGTGCCGTCGCTTTGCTAGCCATAAGAATGTCCGCAGGGCGACCAGAACGCGATGGCACGGAGCCTTTCTTGGTGATGACGACGGTGCCGCCGTGATCCATAACGCCGTAGAGTTTTTCGGAGAATGCCAAAGGCAGTCGCACGCAACCGGCGGAGGCCGGGTAGCCGGGGAGCTCGCCGGCGTGCATGGCGATGCCGCCCCAGGTGAGGCGCTGCATGTAGGGCATCTGCGCGCCCTTGTAGATGCTCGACTCGTGCTCGACACGTTTTTGCAAAATAGTGAAAACACCGGTGGGGGTCGCTTTGCCCTTGCGCCCGGTGCTGACCGTGGAGCGCGCGATCTCGACGCCGTTGCGATAAACGAAGGCCATTTGGTCGTCGATGCTAACCACCATGAGCACCGGGCCGGAGCGGGAGCGTTCGGGATGCCACTCGAACTGACCCGGGGCGAGCGGGGTATTGGCGACTTTGGTGGTGGAGCAGGCGGCGAGGGTGAGGGCGGCGAGGGCGGCTGCGAAGAGTGTGCGGCGGTGGATCATTCCGCATCATGCCCCCGAAGCGAGGGGTGGGCAAGCGGGCAGGTGGGGATTGATGGGGGCGGGGAAAGCGGTAGGGTGGGCGGATGTTTTTGGTGTATTTGGTGTTGGCGCTCTGCGCTGCGGTGGCGGTGTGGGTGATGGTTCGGCGGGTGCTTTTTCGGCGTCGGCGGCGGCAGCTGTTGGCGATGCCGCTGCGCGATGCTTGGGAGGAGATCTTGATGCGTAATTTCGGGCTGTATGCAAAATTGCCTGAGGAGGTGAGGCGCAAGCTCGGGGGGTATGTGAACGCTTTTGTGGAGGAGAAAAATTTCGAGGCCTGCGGGGATTTGGAGGAAATGACTGAGGAGATGATGGTGACGGTGGCGGGTCAGGCGTGTTTGCTTTTGCTGAGCGATCGCTTTGGCGTGTTCGACCGGCTGAGCACGGTGTTGCTTTACCCGGACGTGTTTTCTGCGGATTCGGGGGTGGATCGGGATGGGTTCGATCGCGGCGTGGAGAATCGGTTAGGCGAATCGTGGGGCACCGGTTCGGTGGTGTTGTCGTGGTACCACGTGCTGCACGGGCCGGAGGTGGAGGAGGATGGGCACAATGTGGTGCTGCACGAGTTCGCGCATCAGTTGGATCAGCTCGATGGCGCCGCAGACGGCGCGCCGGAACTGGGCTCGCAGGCGGAATACCGCGACTGGGCGAAGGTTTTCGGCGCTGCTTATGAGCGGCATGCCCAGCGTATGGAGCGCGGGCGGCGACTGGTGATCGACGACTACGGTGGCACCAATCCGGCGGAGTTTTTCGCCGTCGCCACTGAGAGTTTTTTCGAGCGCTCGCGAAAACTGCGCGAGCGCTACCCGAAGCTCTACGACAAGCTCAAAACGTTCTATGCGCTGGATCCGGTCGCTTGGTGAGCGGCGTCGGCTTCCGCGGTTGCGGCAGGCCGAGAACAGAGGGCCGGTCATGCTTCCCCATTTGAAAAATTGGAAAGCCGTTTACCCCTTGGTTATCAAGGGGTCACCGGACTTTGTGAAATATTTCACAAATAGGCTTTGAAAAATAAACGATCGGTGATTATATGCGCACGCTTCCGAGGCGTGGGGGCTTATTTTTAGGCGATTTCTGACGGGAAATGGGTATTGACCCATCTCAGTGTCAGCTTCGCCGCCGCCGCGCTCATCTGGAAACGACCATCTACGAATGCCGACTTTCGCGCCAACCGCTTTGATCTCCACTGGATTTAGTCCGGTGCAGTTGCTCGGCGCAGTGCCGCAGAAGGCGGAACCGCTGTACGTCGCGTTGTCCTGGCTGACCAACTCGATGTTGATGGCTATGATACTGGTCGGGCTGGTGCTGTGGGCGACCCGCAAAGCGACCCGGAACCTGCAGCCGGTGCCAGCGGGCTTTCAGAACTTTTTCGAATTCATTATCGAGTTCCTCTACGGCCAGGTCGAGGGGATCGTCGGCAAGAAGCTCGCGCCGCGCGCCTTTCCGCTGCTGGCGACGATGTTCCTGTTCATCCTGCTCTCGAACTGGTTCGGCCTGCTCCCCGGAGTCGGCACGATCGGGATCGGAGCCACCAAGGGTCCGTTGACGCTCGATACCAGTCAGCACTATGTGCCATTGCTGCGACCGCCGACCGCCGACCTGAACATGACGCTCGGCATCGCTTTGGTCTTTATGTTCACATGGGCGTGGCTAACTTTCCGCGAGATGGGAGTCATCGGCTTCCTCAAGCATACCTTCGCACCCAAGGGCGGCCTCAGCGGTGTGATGGGCATGGTAATGGTGCCGATCTTCCTCATCGTCGGCGTGATCGAGATGGTTTCGATCGCCTTCCGCCCGGTGTCGCTATCGATGCGCTTATTCGGAAACGTCTTCGCCGGTGAGACGCTGCTGCACACCATGAGTTCGATGCTGGACGAGGC